>NZ_CP025614.1 GCF_002868735.1 Niveispirillum cyanobacteriorum
TGGCGACCACACTGGTGAAGGTCCCGTCTGGGATGCGCAGGCACGGCGGCTCTGGTTCGTGGATATCAAGGGTGGCCGGCTGCATTCCCTGACGCCGGAAACCGGTGCGCGGGAGAGTTTTGAGATCGGCGGCAATCCCAGCTTCGCCCTGCCGTCCGATCAGGGCGGGCTGGTCATTGGCAATCGTGACCGGCTGCTGCATTGGCGGCGGGACGCAGTGACGGAACTGGCCCGCATCCCGGCATGGTCGCTACCGACCGTACCAATGACGCCACGGTCGATGCCGCGGGCCGCCTGTGGTTCGGGACCATGGACGATCTGGAATCCACGCCCACGGGCCAGGTGCGCGTCTATGACGGGGGAACCATCACGGAGGCGGGCGCAGCCGCATCGTCACCAACGGTCCTGCCATCAGCGGCGATGGCAGGACCCTTTACCATGTCGACAGCCTGGCCCGCACCATCTGGCGCTTCGATATCAGGGGTGGGGCAACCACCCTGTTCGGCGGCGTGCCGTTTCGCACCTTCAGCGGGATGAAGGCCTGCCCGACGGTGTGGTCGTGGACGCCCAGGATCATCTCTGGGTCGGCTTCTGGGCCGGTGGCTGCGCCCGCCGCTTTGCCCCCGACGGCACGCTGGTAACAGAGGTAAGGCTTCCCTGCGCCAATGTCACCAAGCTGGCCTTGGGCGGCCCCGACCTGCGCACCGCCTATGTCACCACGGCCCGCGCCGGACTGAGTGCTGCGGAACTGGCGGCACAGCCCTGGCCGGTGGCTTGTTCAGCTTCCGCGTGGAGGTGCCGGGACGGGTGCTGCCGCCGGTGAGGGTGGGGTGAGGGATCATCCCGCATGCACAGCGATAGCCGCGAAGCCCCCGATATTCTCGCGCTTGGCGGCATAGGAGATGATGGGTGCCAGCGTGTCGAGCTGGGGGTTTCCGCCGGGACCCAGTGAGCGCATCAAGCCCTTGACGGACTTTCCTGCAACCTTGGCAACAGCCTCGAAACCGTCAGTTGCGTTGATATAGTCACGCAGAAGGACCTTCATCGTCGCAATGTCCCCCTCCACAAGACAGCTCACAGCTTCAGCGACCAGTGCCTGACGAAACGCGGGATCGCGGTCGGCGCGGGCCTTTACCGTGTCTTTGAATTCGCGTGTCAGACTCATCGCTTGCTCCTGTTTTTTCGCTGCTTGTAGTCATCCCAGCAGGCCTTGGCGTCTTTGATGTCCTGTTCTTGGGTGCTTTTGTCACCCCCGGCCCAACAGGATCACCAGCGTCAGACCATCTTGACCAAAATACACCCGGTATCCCGGACCCCAGTCGATCCTGATCTCCAAAACACCTTCGCCAACCGGCTTTATGTCCCCTATCCCGTTCTGCAAGCTTGGATTTCGCTGTCACGACCTTAGCCGCCGCAACGGGATGAAGCCATCAAACCACTGTCCGAACGGGCTGGTACCATCTGCTCGCCGATATTCTTTGATGGATTTCATATGGTATCCTATAGATTACCAGTCAAGCTTTCTCTGTAACCGCCACGACCAGCTCCCTCCAGCCCACCTGTTTCAGCCTATTGATCCGCATCTTTGTTACAACTCCAAAACGAAAAAGGGGGCTTTTCGGCCCCCCTTTCACATAAGCCCCAACCCCGCCTCACCGTGAAAGGATAAAGGTCGCCTTGCGCCCGAACACCACGCGGTTGACCGTCAGTGCGAAGCCAACGGTCAGCCACAGGGTGATGAACATCAGGTGGATGTAATGCAGCGGCGTCCACACGAAGGTGAAGATGGCATACAGCCCCACACCGAACAGGACACCCAGCACCGCCGCCCGCGCATCGACATTGCGGAACAGCAGGCCGACGATGAAGGCCGACAGGATCGGCATCGACGTCAGGCCATTCAATTGCTGCACCAGATTGATGATGCTTTCCGCATCCGAATAGACGGGCCACCAGCAGGATGGCGATGACCACGAAAATGGCGCTGACCATGCCGCCCAGCCGGGGCACATTGGGGTTGGGATTGAAGTATTTTTCGTGGATATCGCAGACATACAGCGTCGCCGTGCTGTTCAGCACGCTGGCGAAATGGCCAGCACGGCGGTGACCAGGGCGGCTGCGAAGATGCCGGTCAGGAATTCCGGCAAGACGGCACCGGCGATGGTGCCATAGGCCGCATCATTGATATCGCCATACAGTTTGTACGACACGATACCCGGCAGCACCACCATGGGCGGGATGATCAGGAACCGCACCGTGGCGGCGGCCAGCACGCCCTTCTGCGCCTCACGCAGGGTAGGGGCGGCCATGGCGCGCTGGGTGATGGTCTGGTTGGTGGACCAATAGAAGATCTGGATGAAGATCATGCCGGTCAGCAGCGTATGCCATGGAATGGGGCTGTCATTGCCGCCGATCATGGTCAGGCGTTCCGCCGGAATGCCGCTGAAATCCCAGTTGATGGCCGCCAGGGCCAGGAACACGATGGCCGTGCCCATGGTCAGCAGCAACACGCCGGAATAGGTGTCGGCCACCGCCACGGCGCGCAGCCCCCCCAGAATGGCGAACAGCGACCCCGCCATCGCCAGGATAATGGCGATGACCCAGCAACGGTACCTGCAGACCGAACATGCTCTTCAGGAACAAGGCGCTGCTGTACAGCATGATGGGCATGGAAATGAAGACGTTGGCGAAGGTGAACAGCCCGCCAATCAGGCTGCGGATCGACTTCGCCCCGTACTTCTTTTCCAGAAGCTCGGTGGTGGTGGTGCAGTTATAGCGGTAATAGATGGGCAGGAAGACCAGGGCCAGGATACCCAGCCCCACCACGGCCGCCAGTTCCCACCAGGCCAGCAATGCCATCTGATTGCCATTCATGCCCACCAGCTGTTCGGTGGACAGGTTGGTGATGGTGATGGAGCCGGCGATGAAGAACCAGCTCAACCCTCGGCCCGCCAGGAAATATTCCTGGTGGGCGTCGGTGCTGTGTACGCTGGCGCGGCGGCATTTCCACACGGTCAACCCGGCGACCAGCGCCGTCAGGGCCGCCGCGATGGCCACCTGGAGCAAGGGTAATTGCATATCCTCCCATCCTTCTCGGTTTTTATTGAGTCACTGTGCCGTTGTTGCGGCGGTATGGTGCATTTCCAGGCCCAATGCCCAGCGGCGCTGGAAGCCGGGCCAATAGCCTGCTGTCGCGGGATCGGCTGGCACGGCCATGGCAGCACCCACCGGCTTGTCCGCATTCCATACGCCGTCACCGGCCTTCGGGGTTGGGACCTGCAAATAGGCGCCGGCATTGGCCGAGCCCTTCAGATGCGTGTCCAGGAAGGCGGTGATGAAATGGGTATTGATGGCCAGGATACGGTCACGCCGCCACACCGGTTCTTCATACCGTTCCACGAACTGGAAATAATGGGACAGTTGCGGCGGGGTCGGGTCGCCCGCCACATTATGGCGCGCGCCTTGATAGATGAGCAGGCGGCGGTCGCTGCCCGTCATCTGGTCATGCACCCATTTCACCCCATCGGCAAAGCCCGACACATCATCCTGATCCCCCACGATGAACAGCGACGGTACCGTGACCGCCGCCAGCCCTTCGGGCGACCAGGCGCGCAAGCGGCTGCCACCACCCCAGGGGGCAAAGGCCACCAGCGCCTTCACACCCGCAGGTATGGCGGCGCGCAAACTGTCGCTGCCAGCCACATCCTTGTCCAGCAGGCCACCGGGCACCAGCGGGTAAAGCGGCCCCTTGGGGTCAAACCCCGCGCCCATGGTGACCAGCGCGCCGAACCCGCCCATGGAATAGCCCATCAGGCCGATGCGGGTGGGGTCCAGCAGACCCGACAGCGGGTCGCCCGCCGCACCGGCACGGCGCGACAGTTCGGCAATGACAAAACGCTGATCGGCGGCGCGCGTGGCCACCGTGTTGCCGAACGACAGTTCCAGCGGCATCAGCGGCCCCGTCTCGGCATCGCGATGTTCGATGGACACCACGACATAGCCTTTGGAGGCCAGGTTTTCCGCCATCTGGGTATAGCCGGCGGCGAAATTCCGGAATCCATGGCTGAACACCACCAGCGGCCAGGGACCGCCCTGCCGGTCGGGTGTGGCATCGCGCGCCGCGCGCCCGTCCACCGACAGGGTGGGGGGCAGGTTGCCGGTGGGGATATCGGCCACGACGGGGGTCGTGAAACTGTACTGCGTCTTTTCTTCCTGCCCCGGTGACAGGCTGGCCGGATACCAGACCAGCAGGTCCAGTTTCCGGTCGGCGCGCGGAATGCTGCGCGTGACGGGGTTGATGCCCAGCAGGTTGGGCTGATCCGGGTTGATCAGCGAAACGTCCATCACCCCCACCTTGTGAGGGCCACGGGCGGCCAGTGCCGGCGCATCGGACAGGGCCGACGCCGCAAAGGGCGGGGCCAGCGGGGCCGCCGGTTTGGGCGACAGGTACCAGCCGGCCCCGGCCGCGACGGCCAGGGCCAGGATCAGGGCGACAGCCCTTCCCACCCGCCTCATGACGGCACCCGCCACACGGCCAGATCACGCGGGCCCACGTTGCGGCTGCCCAACAGGAATTGGGCATTGGCGGGGGCCGGGGCCTCGCGCGCCACAGCGGCATAGTTGAAGGCAAAGGTCAGGTCGCCGCGCCGACGGATGCGCAGATCATCGGGCAGGCGCACAGTGGGCACACCACGTTCGGCGCACAGCGTTTCCAGCAGGTCGGCGATGAAATCCTGTTCCGGCAGGGTCGCCATGTAGAGCGCGTTATCCTTGCGCACCAGGGCCGGCGAACCATCGGCCAGCGTTGCCTGTACCTCTGCCTCACCCAGCAGTTCCAGCGCTTCAAACCACGTGAACGCCTGATAGGTGTGGTTGCGCCAGACCATTTCTTCCGGGCAATCGGGCCGGGCCGTGCCGACCGCATTGACGCGAATGGGCAGCAACTGGCGCAACTCTCCGGGCGGCAGGCCCTGCGGCAGGTTCACATCCTTGGCCTTGGCCCCCGACCGCGCCGCAAACAGCAGCAAGGCCCCGCTGTCACCCAGCCGCTTGACCGTGGCGGCATCCGGCATGGCCAGACCGGGGATCAGGACGATGTCATAGCCGTCGGGATCGCCATCGGCAGGAATGAAATCGACATCCAGGCCCAGGCGGCGGGCCGCCATGTACCAGTTCACCATGATGTCGGGATGGCTGTAGCTTTCGGCCTGCCTTTCCGTCTCGCCCAGCCATTGCGCCTCGTGATCATACAGGATCGCAACGCGGGCCTCGGCACCCGGCACCGGCGGCAGATTCAGGGCCTTCAATTCGCGCAGGGCCTGCTCCACCTCCGGCCAGGCCTCCGACGGGGTGCAGTCGGGGCGCAGAAGGCCGGCATGCATCTGTTCCTGGGCGAACGGGGCCTGACGCCAGCGGAAGTAACTGACCACTTCGGCCCCATGCGCGAACGCCTCCAGCGTCCACAGCCGGATCATGCCGGGCAGGGGGCGCGGGTTGTGCCCGGCCCAGTTCACCGGACCCGGCTGCTGTTCCATGATCCAGAACTTGCCGCCGGCCAGGCTGCGCGTCTGGTCAAACAGGAAGGTGCAGTAATCGGGATGGCCCGTGCGCATATAGGGCCGGAATTCCGACGCCGGGCGCTTGGCCATCCAGACATCGGTGCGGCCCAGCGGGTAATTGTCGAAGCTGGCAAAATCCAAATCCCGGCACATGGTGTAATTGTCGATGCCGGTATCGGTGGGCGGAATGAAATTATGGGTAATGAAGCGGCCCGGCGAATGGGCGCGCAGAATATCCACCTGCGCCTTGTGATACAGCGCCACCCGGTCCGACGTGAAGCGGCGGAAGGCCATGCGGTGGGCCGGGCTGGTTTCTGTCACGGCCAGGAAGGGAACCTCGATCTCCTCAAACGACCGATATTCCATGGACCAGAAGATATTGCCCCAGGCCTTGTTCAAGGTGGCGATATCGCCATACTTGGTCCGGCACCAATCCTGAAACGCGCGGCGCGCGGCGGGGGAGGCCGACAGGGCCGTGTCGTGGCAGGCAATCTCGTTATCGGTCTGCCAGCCGACGATGGCATCATGCTTGCCATACCGTTCGGCCAGGGCCGTAGTGATACGGATGCTTTCGCGCAGATAGGTCTCTGACGAGAAATCATAATGCCGGCGCGACCCGAACCCGCGCACATGGCCCGTGATCGGGTCCACGGGCAGGATGTCGGGATACCGATCAATCAGCCATTTCGGCGGCGTCGCGGTGGGCGTGCAGGCCACCACCTTCAGCCCGGCCTTGCCCAACGTATCAAGCGCGCGGTCATACCAGCCGAAATCATAGACACCCGGCTCCGGCTCATACCGCGACCAGGCGAATTCGCCGACGCGGACATAGGTCAGGCCCAGGTCCTTCATACGCCGCGCATCATCGGCCCACCATTCTTCCGGCCAATGTTCGGGATAGTAGCAAACGCCCAGCATGATAAGGTCCGTCTCCTCGCCGCCCGTCCCACAGGGTGGGCTGGGTCTCTTGTGCTAATATTATTTATACGATAAAAGGGGCGCGTTCAACGGAGAACGAAAAAGCCCTGAAAGGTTCCGCGCATGTCGCCCGTCAGCGTCCCTGATTTTGTACGCCTGGATGGCGGCAACGTCTCGCTTGTCCTGGATTGCCGTGGGCCGTCGCCGGTGGCGCTGTATTGGGGACCGGGGCTGGATGCGGGGGCCGATGGTTCCATGCTGGACCTGCTGGCCGCACGCGAAGATGCGCCCTGTTCGCCCCTGGTGGCGGCACCCTTGGCCTTGACACCGCTGGCTGGGCAGGGCTTTCCGGGCCGCCCCGGTCTTCTGGCCCATGGCGACGGGCGGCGGTGGGCGAGCTATACGCGCATCTCCGGGGTTCGCCGGCCGGATGGGGCCAGCGTGGAAATTGACAGTGTCGATGATGCCAACGCCCTGACCCTGACCCATCATCTGCGCCTGGACCGCCATGGTATGCTGACCGGCTGGACCCAGATCCGCAATGACGGGCCGGGCCTGCTGGATGTGGAATGGCTGTCGGCCCCTGTCCTGCCGCTGCCGCCCGATATGGCGGATTGGGTCACGTTTGAAGGGCGGTGGGCCGGGGAATACCGCCAACGGACCCAGGCCCGCGTGATGGGTGCCGTGGTGAAGGAAAACCGCCGGGGCCGCACATCGCACGATGCCTATCCGGGTATCCTGGCACAAGCGGCCGGGGCAGGGGATCAGGCGGGCGATGTGTACGCCCTGCATCTGGGGTGGAGCGGTAACCATCGTCTTTACGCCGATACCTTGTCCGATGGCCGCGCCTATGTGCAGATGGGTGAATTGTTCATGCCTGGCGAAATGCGTCTGGCGGAAGGCACCACCTATCGCACACCCACCCTTTACGCCGCCTGCTCCGCGACGGGGCGCAACGGCATTTCCGCCTGTTTCCACGATCATGTGCGCGACCGGCCCGACCATGCCCGCCTACGCGCCAAGCCGCGGCCCGTGCATTATAATACCTGGGAAGCCGTCTATTTCGACCATGACCCGGCCTTGCTGCTGAAACTGGTGGATGAAGCCGCAGCGGTTGGCGTGGAACGGTTCGTTCTGGATGATGGCTGGTTCAAGGGCCGGCGCAATGACCGCGCGGGGCTTGGCGACTGGTATGTCGATGAAGCGATCTATCCCGAGGGGTTGCATCCGATTGTGGCGCGGGTCCGCGAACGCGGCATGGAATTCGGCCTGTGGGTCGAGCCGGAAATGGTCAATCCCGACAGCGACCTGTACCGCGCCCATCCTGATTGGGTGCTGGGCACGCCGCCGGCCCCGCAACTGATCTTCCGCAATCAGCTGGTCCTGGATGCCAGCCGCGCCGATGTGCAGGACTATCTGTTTGCGCGGCTGGATGCGTTGCTGCGCGACTACCCCATCTCCTACCTGAAATGGGATATGAACCGCGATATCAGCCATCCCGGCGGGGCCGATGGTCAGGCCGCCGCGCATGCACATGTGCAGGGGCTTTACGCCCTGCTGCGCCGCCTGCGCGATGCCTATCCGGGGGTGGAGATTGAAAGCTGTTCGGCCGGTGGCGGCCGCGCCGACCTGGGCGTGCTGGCGCTGACCGACCGCGTCTGGGCGTCCGACAGCAATGATGCGCTGGATCGGCTGACGATTCAGCGCGGCCTCTCCACCTTCCTGCCACCGGAACTGATCGGGTCGCATGTCGGCCCCACCGATTGCCATATTACGGGCCGCCGCGTCGCCATGGCCACCCGCGTGGCGACCGCCCTGTTCTTCCATATGGGGCTGGAGGTGGACCTGCTGGGCCTCACCGACACTGAACGCACCGAACTGTCCGCCGGCATTGCCCTGCACAAGCAGTACCGCCCGCTGCTGCATGAAGGCCGCCTGATCCGTCTGGACCGGCCCGCCAATGAAGAAGCATTCGGCATCATCGCCCCTGACGGGTCACGGGCACTGTACAGCTACACGCTGCTCAGCGAACAGGCTGGCTACTTCCCCGGTCGCCTGCGCCTGGCCGGTCTGGACCCGGACGCCCATTATCGCCTGCGCCTGATCTGGCCCGACGTCGCCCAGAAATCACCCCTGTTCAGCGCCTTGCGCGACGGCGCCATCTTCACCGGTTCCACCCTGATCAATGCCGGCCCGCAGCTTCCCCGCCTGCACCCGCAATCCGCCATGATCCTGGAGCTGGTGCGCGTATCCCCGCCGATCTGAGGGCCAAAAGCCAAGAGGAGGGAGGGCACAATTACGATCCGCCCCCCTCCCGCAGCCGGTCGATGGCGGCCCAGATTTCCTGACCGCCCTTTTCATGCCGATCCGAGAGTTTCTGAAGGTCGGCAGCAAGGTGGCCGATGTCGGAGGAGATTTTGCTGACCATCATCTCCACCGCCGCGAAGGCGCGCCGGCCCGCCTTGTCATTGGCGATATCGGCCTCCGCCCGGTCCAAGCGGGCCGTTATACGCACCAGCTCCATCTGTATCTGATGCATCAGCGTGGGCAGCCCATCCAACTGTTTCGCCTTGGACGCGGCCAGCCACCGCAGACCCGCCACGGCCCCCGCCGCCGCCAGCGCCAAACCCCCGCCGGTCAGCGCGTCGGTTGAAAGCAAATCCGCCATCCTTCATGCCCTTGCTGTTTGAAACCAGATGAAAAGAAAAGGCCCCGGCATGCCAATGCAGCCAGGGCCCAATGGGTCGATTGATAACATCAGCTTCCGTCAGGGACAGTGCGTCGTCAAGAATTAATTCCTATATCGTTCATCGGACGGGCGTTGAAAAAGTCCGATTAAAGAGTGTCGGGCATGATATGCCGGGATCAAACCTGCAGCTTTTCCTCCGCCACCACCGTATCAGCGATGGTGGGCACCCATTTCTTCAGGTTGGTGGGGGCGGTGGCGGCGGCGGGCAGGGTGACGCCCAGCTGTGCCGCCCGTTCGGCCCAGGCCTTGCGGGTGTTGAAGTCGGCGGCCTCCAGCCAGCGCAGGGCCGCGATGACGCTGCGCTGCTTGATCTGCCGGGCCTCGGCAGCGGCGGCCATCTTTTCCGCCGCTTCGCCCTGGCGTTGGACCTTGGGCTTGGCAGCGGTCTTCACGGCCTTTTCCAGCTCGCCCACATCCTTGCCCCGCACCCGGAAAACCAGCCCCACGACGCGCCCGCCATTCCCGCCGCGCCCTTGCCGGACCTCGTCCATCTCGACGCTGAACTCGGCCAGTTCGTTGATCTCCTGGATGGCGGGGTCGAGGGCCTTTTTGCGCAGGTCCTTGAAATCTTTCAGCTTGTCACGGCAGCCCAGAACGTCGCGCACCTCATCGATCTTGGCGCTCCAGTACGGCTCCGTCGCCTTGCGGTCGGCGTAGCGCTTCAGGATTTCATAGAGGGTGAGGGCATATTTGCTGGTGAACTGATAGATCACCGACAAGGACAGGGCCGAATACAGCGCCGGCTCCACCAACCGCTGCGCCACCTCCTCCGGGAATTCGAAGGTAAGTTCGCCCGTCACCTCATTGATGGTGACGCGGCCCAGCAGATGGTCCGACACCCAGGTGCGGCCATCGGACCCCAGCACATCATATTGCACCAAGACCTTCTGCAACCGGGTCAGACTTTCCTTGAGCCAGAAGTTGGTGTCGCCATGCGACGCGGCGTCCCGCGCCTCTGCGGCAAAGCGCCGGATGTCCGATAGATGCGTGTTATGGCGGGTTGTCTTGCCGATATTGGGAGCGGCGATGGCCAGCAGATGGTTGAACAGCTTGCGATCAGAAAGGCGCAGATCCTCATTGCCGGTCGCCCGCACCTCCACAAGGGCGGTGGCCTTGATCAAGGTCCCACTCAATTTCTTGCGGCGGGCGGTCTGCGTCGCCACAATCGATAGTGATGGTTCCGACACGAAACCTGCCCCCGTTTCCAGTGAGGGCAGTTAGGCATAACCCGGACCAGATGAAAAGAATTGAGTCCGTTGAAAATGTCCGTTGAAAAGCCCTGCTTTCCTTAATTCCTAGATTCCTAAAGTTCCTAGGGCCGGATCATGACGGTTTTTCAAAGGGTTGTTGGGTTTACCCGGACAAATTCAACGCTCCCCCGGACTTTCACAACGTTTCAGAGGGAGGTTCCCAACGCCCCCCGGACACGAACCCGGACCTTTTCAACGGTGCCCTTTGATATCAGCGCTTTATGCCGCGCTACCGGACTTTTCCTACGCTTATCCGGACCTTATCAACGGCCCGCCGCTTCCGGCTTTTACCGGACAATCCCAACGGGGGCGGCGAAAGTGGCGCGAATCAAAGGCTTGTGATTCGGATTCAGCGGACTTTTTCAACGGGTTCACCGGACTTCTTCAACGCCCCTGAGAAGCCTGATGTGAATGCTGAGGCGCATTCACCGGACATTCCAAACGGGGGTGATGGGTTTACCCGGACCTTTTCAACGGGTGGAATCGGTGGGGCGATGAAGGCCCGCGTGGCCGGCAATCCGGCCATGACCTGCCCGGGCTTGGCGGAACCGCAAACTTTGCCCAGCTTGGGTTGTGAAGCCGGGGATGGAACCGGCACCTGCGGAAAACAGAAAAACAGGCATAAGGTGAGAGAGATGGACCAGATGCAGCACCCGATGGGGCTTTCCGATACCGACCTGCTGCGCACCAAGGGTGTGATCGGCGGGGCCTGGGTGGGTGCCGATGCCGGCGGGTTGCTGGATGTGCGCAACCCGGCCACGGGTGTCCTGCTGGCACAGGTGCCCATGATGGGGGCGGCGGAGACGGGCCGCGCCATCGATGCCGCCGCCGCCGCCCTGCCGTCCTGGCGGGTCCTGACAGCGCAGGAACGGGCAAAGCTGCTGATGGGCTGGCACGATCTGATGCTGGACGCCGCCGATGATCTGGCCCTGCTGCTGACCCTGGAGCAGGGCAAGTCGCTCGCCGAGGCGAAGGGCGAAATCATCTATGGCGCCAGCTTCATCCGCTGGTTTGCGGAAGAGGCCCGCCGGTCCTATGGCGATGTCATCCCCACGCATAAGCGCGGGTCGCGCCTGATCACCATCAAGCAGCCGGTGGGCGTGGTCGGGGCCATCACCCCCTGGAACTTCCCCAATGCCATGATCACGCGCAAGCTGGGGCCGGCCCTTGCGGCGGGCTGTACGGTCGTGCTGAAGCCGGCAGAGGCCACACCCCTGTCGGCGCTGGCGCTGGCGGTGCTGGCCGAGCGGGCGGGCATTCCGGCGGGCGTGATCAACATTGTTACGGGCGATCCGGTGGCCATCGGTGGCGCGCTGACCGCCTCGCCTGTCGTGCGGAAGATCAGCTTCACCGGCTCCACCCGTGTGGGCCGGTTGCTGATGGCGCAGAGTGCGCCGACGGTCAAGCGCCTGTCACTGGAACTGGGCGGCAATGCGCCCTTCATCGTGTTCGATGATGCTGATCTGGGGCCGGCGGTGGCCGGTGCCATGGCGTCCAAGTACCGCAACTCCGGCCAGACCTGTGTGTGCGCCAACCGCCTGTTTGTCGAAGACGGCATCCATGATGCCTTTGTCGCCAAGCTGACAGAGGAAGTTGGCAAGCTGAAGGTCGGCAATGGCTGTGACCTGGGCGTCAACCAGGGCCCGCTGATCAATAAGGCCGCCGTGGAGAAGGTGGAAGAGCTGGTGGCTGACGCCCTGGAGAAGGGGGCGACCTTGGTCACGGGCGGCAAGCGTCATGAACTGGGCGGCTGCTTCTATGAGCCGACGATCCTGACCGGCATCACCGGCGACATGCGCATCGCGCATGAGGAAATCTTCGGCCCCGTCGCCGCCATTCAGCGCTTCCGGGGTGAGGAGGAGGTGCTGCGTCTGGCCAACGATACCGAATTCGGGCTTGCCGCCTATTTCTACAGCCGCGACCTGGGCCGGATCTGGCGTGTGGCCGAAGGTTTGGAAAGCGGCATGGTCGGTGTGAATGAGGGCCTGATCTCCACCGAGATCGCGCCTTTCGGTGGCGTCAAGCAGTCCGGCCTGGGCCGGGAAGGCAGCAGCCTGGGCCTGGATGAGTATCTGGAGGTGAAATATATCTCCATGGCCGTGGGCTGAGGGGCGGCGGGGATGTTCCGCGGATTACGCTTCGCTAATCCGCGCTACGCTGGCGCATCTCCCGTAGCGCGGATTAGGCGTAAGCCGTAATCCGCGGAACATTGGTCGCGTTCTCCACTGCCCACCCCGGCGCATGCGCCACCGCATCCCCCACCAGGATCAGCGACGGCGCGCCGGGGTTGGTCAGGGCAGGGGCGTGGGGCAGGGCAGCGATGGTTGCGAACCGCACCTCCGCGTCGGGGCGGCAGGCATTGGCGATCAGGGCGGCGGGCGTGTCGGGCGGCAGGCCCGCCTTGATCAGGCTGGAAGCAATATCGCCCAGCCGATCACGGCCCATATACAGCGCCAGCGTGGTTCCGGGATCGGCCAGCTTCGTCCAGTCGATGGACTCTGTTTCACCAGAGGTCCGGCAATGGGCGGTGACGACGCGCATGGACCGCGCCACGCCGCGATGGGTCAGCGGCAGGCCCAGCTGTGCCGCCGCCCCCATCGCTGCCGTGATACCGGGGATCACGGTCACCGCCACGCCCTGGCCGCGCAGGAATTCCGCTTCTTCGCCGGCGCGGCCAAAGATGAAGGGGTCGCCGCCCTTCAACCGCACCACGCGCAGCCCCTTCCTGGCGCAGGTGGCCATCAGGCGGTTGGTGAATTCCTGCGGGACGGAGCGGCAGCCTGCGCGTTTGCCCACCGACACCAGCCGCGTTTCCCGCCGCGCCAGCGCCAGGATGCTGTCAGGCACCAACGCGTCATGCAGGATGATATCGGCGGACCCGATGGCGCGGGCCGCACTCAGGGTCAGCAGGCCCGGATCGCCGGGACCGGCACCGACCAGGGTCACGGCCCCGCCCTCATCCCGCCCGCCGGCGATGAAGTGCTTCAGTTCAGCCATGATCTCCTCCACGGCCCCGTCCTCCTCCATCGTCATCAACCGGTCGGCCAGGGTGCCGGACAGGACGCGGTCCCAGAAACGCTGCCGGTCGCGGGTGGTGGACAGGGCGTCGCGCACGCTGGCCCGTGCCCGCTGTGCCGCCCGCGCCAAACCGGCATAGCCGGCGGGGATCGCCGCCTCCAGCCGTTGCCGGATATTGCGGGAGAGCGCCGGGGCACCGCCGCCGGTGGAGACAGCAACGATGACGGGTGAGCGGTCCAGGATGGCCGGCACCGTGAAATCACACTGTTCGGGCACATCCACGACATTGACGGGGACGTTGCGGGTGAATGCGGCAGAGCGGATACGGTCGGTCAGGTCGGGGTCGCCCGATCCGTCGATGGCGATGACGGCCCCGTCCAGCAATTCCGGTCGGAATTCCGTCTCCCGCCGCCGGATCACCCCGCCTTCCAGCAGCTCCAGCATCTCCTCCCCCACTTCCCTAGCCAGAAGCAGGATATCCGCCCCGGCGCGGGCCAGCAGGCGGGCCTTGGACGCCGCCGCATCGCCGCCGCCGGCCAGCAGGACGGATCGGCCCCGCAGGTCGAGGAACACGGGGAAATAGGGCATGGGGCTTGCCGGATCAGGCCGCGACGACAGGTGCAGCATGGCGCAGGATCTCCTTGATCTCGGGAAGGCAGGAACCGCAGCCGGTGCCGGCCCCGGTCAATTTGCCGATATCGGCAACAGAACAGGCCGGGCGTGAGGCGGCGGTCTTCATGATGCGGTTGCGGCCCACCGCGTGGCAGGAACAGACGATGGGGCCATCATCCGCCGCCTCGGTCTCTGGCGCGCGACCCGCCAGCAGGCGGGCGCGGTCCAGCGGCGTCAGGGTGGGCTTGGCGAACAGGGCCGACAGCCAATCGCGCGAAATCTCCGGCCGTTCGGGGGCCAGGAACAGGGCGGCGACCAGCTTTCCCTCCTTCACCCAGGCCCGGCGCGTGATGTCCCGCGCGGGGTCGGTGAAGTCCAAAACCTCGCAATCCGACAGGCCGGACAGGGCAGGGGCGTCATCCCCGGCCAGTTCATAAATCCGACAGGCCCCCGCCTCCTGCCGCACCCAATAGGGGATGGCGGACAGGTCGTGCTGGCGGGTGGTGAAGAACAGACCGGCCCAGGCGGTGATGAACCGTTCCACCCGCACAGGCACATGCTTGCTTTCCGGCTGTCCCGATACCGGGTCGGTATGCGGCGCGATCAGGCGACCGATCCCGCCCCTGGCCGACAGCGTGTCGGACCAGTGCATGGGGATAAAGACCTGTCCGGGGCGCTGTGCGTCGGTGATCGCCACGCGCAGCACCGCCTCCCCCTGCAAGCTGATGACGCGGGCCAGCTCGCCCTCCAGAAGGTCGGCGGTCTGGGCGTCGCTCGGGTGGATTTCCAGCAGCGGTTCCGGGCGATGGGCCGACAGGCGGGCGGACAGGCCCGTGCGCGTCATCGTGTGCCATTGATCCCGATACCGCCCCGTATTGGCGATCAGGGGGAAGCGCAGGGAGGCACGTTCGACGGGCGGGATGTGCCGCACCGCCAGCATGCGGGCGCGGCCATTGGTGTGGGTGAAGCGGCCATCGGCATACATCCGCTCCGTCCCGCGTGTGGCACCCGCCGGCATCGGCCATTGGAAGGGCTGCATAGCGGCATAATCGGCTTCGCGCTTGCGGCCCCAGGTCGCGATGTCGAAGGCGCGTAAGCCATCATTCTCAAACCCGGACAGGATGGCATGTTCGCGGAAAATCTCGCCGGCGGTGCGCCAGGCAAAGGCGGCGCCATAACCCATGACAGCGGCCACCTTCGACATGATCCACCAATCGGCCCTGGCCTCTCCTGGCCCCGCGCGGAACGGGCGTTGGCGGGAAATGCGGCGTTCGGAATTGGTGACGGTGCCGTCCTTCTCGCCCCAGCCCAGGGCCGGCAGGCGGATATGGGCGTAATCCAGGCTGTCGGTGCTGCCGACAATGTCGGACACGATGATTGTGGGGCAGATTTTCAGGGCCTCGCGGACAAGGGTCGCTTCCGGCAGGCTGACTGCCGGGTTGGTGGCCATGATCCACAGGGCCTTGATGCGGCCTTCCCGGATGGCGCGGAACATGTCCACAGCCTTCAGCCCCTGCCCGCCCTTCAGCGCCGGCGCGTTCCAGAAGCGGCGCAATCGATCCACATCCGCCGGGTCATCGGGGTTCATATGGGCGGCCAGCTGATTGGCAAGGCCGCCAACCTCGCGCCCGCCCATGGCATTGGGCTGCCCGGTGACGGAGAAGGGGCTGGAACCCGGCTTGCCCACCCGGCCCGTGGCGAGGTGACAATTGATGATGGCGTTGACCTTGTCGGTGCCGCGTGACGACTGGTTCACCCCCTGGCTGAACACCGTCACGGTACGCGGGGTGGTGGTGAACCAGTCATAGAAGGTGGCGATGTCGGCGGGGTCCAGGCCGCATGTCTGTGCAACATCGCCCGCATCCTCACGGGCGGTTTCCAATGCCGCCTCCAGCCCCGTGACATGGCGCAACACATAGGCGCGGTCGATGGCATCGGCGCTGTCCAGATGCGCCAGCAGACCGTTGAACAGGGCGACATCGCTGCCCGGCTTCAAGGCCAGATGCAGATCGGCCAGATCGGAACTGGCCGTGCCGCGCGGGTCGATCAGGACGACGCGCGTGCCCCGGTCGCGCTTGGCGGTGCGCAGGCGCTGTGCCAGGACGGGGTGACACCAGGCGAGGTTCGACCCGACCAGGATGACCAGATCGGCAATCTCCAGATCCTCATAACAGGCCGGCACCACATCGGCCCCGAAGGCGCGTTTATGGCCGGCGACGGTGGAGGCCATGCAGAGCCGGGAATTGGTGTCGATATGCGGGCTGCCGATGAAACCCTTCAGCAGCTTGTTGGCGACATAATAATCCTCCGTCAGTAGCTGACCGGAGACATAGAAGGCGATGGCGTCGGGGCCATGTTCGGCCAGGGTCGCGGACAGCCGGCCCGCCACCTCTGCAATCGCCTTGTCCCAGGTGACGCGCTGGCCCGCCACTTCCGGGTACAGAAGGCGGACATCACCCGAAGCCTCGGCATTGACCGTGTCGATCAGGGCCGCCCCCTTGGAACAGAGGCGGCCCTTGTTGGCCGGGTGGTCGGGATCACCCCCCACCACCCAGCCATCCCGCGCCCGGCTGACAACCAGCCCGCAGCCGACACCGCAATAGGGGCAGGTGGTGCGGATTTCGGTGGTGGACATGGGGGCTCCTCCGAACGCTTTTCTCGTCATCCCGGCGAAAGCCGGGACCCAGAGGCCCCAGGCTCAGGCCTCTCGGCAGCGTCCATGAACAGGGTGTAAAGGTCGGGCTTTTGGCCCCTGGGTCCCGGCTTTCGCCGGGATGACGAAAGTTGCGCGCCAGAGTTGTTCAGACCACCAGCCCCAGCTCCACCCGCCCATCGACCAGCCGCGCGGGGATACGGCCCGTGCAGCCTTCGTCGGGTCCCTGGGCAAAGCCGGTGGCAAGGTCGATAACCCAGTTATGCAGGGGGCAGGTCACGGCATGGCCATGCACGATGCCTTCTGACAAGGGCCCCTTCTTGTGCGGGCATTCATCACGCAGGGCGAAGACCTGATCGTCGATGGTGCGGAACACCGCGATGCGGCCTTCCCGATGGTCCACACGGCGGGCACCCTGGACCGGAATGTCCGTGAGGGGGCCGATATCCTTCCATTCAAGCGGGCGGTGCATGGCGGCTCACTCCACGGTGGCAAGGGTTTGGAAATCACGGGCAGCGGGGGCACCGGGTGCCCGTTCAGCCCAGGGATCGACCTGGGCATGGCGCTGGCTGGCCAGGAACCGGGCATGCAGGGCGCGGCGGTTGTCGGCATCGTCAACCACGCGGGTCTTCACGAAATCCAGGCCCACACGCTCAATCCAGGGGGCGGTGCGTTCCAGGTAATGCGCCTCTTCGCGGTAGAGCTGCATGAAGGCACCGCAATATTCCTGCACCTCTTCTTCCGTGGTCACCTTGGTCAGAAGGTCGGTGCCGCGCAGCTTGATGCCGCCATTGCCGCCGACCAGCAGGTCGAAGCCGCCATCGGTGGCGATGACGCCGAAATCCTTGATGGTGGCTTCCGCGCAGTTGCGGGGGCAGCCGGACACCGCCATCTTGAACTTGTGCGGGGTCCAGGAACCCCAGGTCATCCGTTCCAGATTGACCCCGACCTCCATGGATTTCTGCGTGCCGAACCGGCACCATTCCGACCCGACACAGGTCTTCACGGTGCGCAGCGCCTTGCCATAGGCATGGCCCGACACCATCCCGGCCCCGTTCAGGTCAGCCCAGACGGCAGGCAAATCTTCCTTCTTCACACCCAGAAGGTCGATGCGCTGACCCCCCGTCACTTTCACGGTGGGGATATCAAACTTGTCCACCACATCGGCGATGGCGCGCAGTTCCTTGGCATTGGTCAGCCCGCCCCACATGCGCGGCACGACGGAATAGGTGCCGTCCTTCTGAATGTTGGCGTGAACCCGCTCATTCACGAAGCGGCTGGCCCCATGATCGACATATTCACCGGGCCAGGTGGCGAGCAGGTAATAGTTCAGCGCCGGACGGCAGGTGTGGCAGCCATCAGGCGTCTTCCATTCCAACGCCTGCATGACGGCGGGGATGGATTTCAGTTCCTGTACGCGGATCAGGCGGCGGATCGTATCATGGTCATGGTCGCTGCATTTGCAGATCGGCTTGACCCCCGCCGCCTCATACGCCCCGCCCAGCGCGTGGGCCAGCAGCCCCTCCACCAACCCGGTACAGGACCCGCAGGAGGCCGATGCCTTGGTGGTGGCTTTCACCTGATCCAGGGTCGTCAGGCCCTTTTCGCTGATGGCCTTGACGATGGTGCCCTTGCAGACGCCGTTGCAGCCGCAGATTTCCGCCGTATCAGGCAGCGCCGCAACGGCGGCGGTAGGGTTTGCGGCACCGCCTTCCCGGGATGCGAAACCCTGGCCGAAGATCAGCGTGTCGCGCAACCCGCTGACATCCTCCCCCGCCTTCAGAAGCTGGAAGTACCACGCCCCATCGGCGGTGTCGCCATACATGACGGCCCCCTTGATGCGGCCATCCTGCAGCACGATGCGCTTATAGACGCCGCGTCCGGCATCGCGGAACACGATGTCTTCCGTCCCCGGCCCGCCGCTGAAATCGCCGGCGGAGAAGACATCGACGCCCGTCACCTTCAGCTTGGTGGAGGTGACGGAGCCGGGATAGCCCGCCGCCTGCTTGCCGGCCAGATGATCGGCCAGGACCTTCGCCATCTCAAACAGCGGCTGCACCAGCCCGTAGCAGGCCCCGCGATGCTGTACGCATTCACCGACGGCACTGATGGCGGGGTCGTTGGTCACCATATGGTCATCGACCATGATACCGCGCCCGACTTCCAGACCGGCAGCGGCGGCCAGACGCGTGTCGGGACGGATGCCGACGGCCATCACCACCAGATCGGCGGGAAGGTTTGTGCCGTCCTTCAGCGCCACGCCCGTCACATGGGCATCACCCAGGATGGCGGCGGTATCGGCACTGGTCAGGACCGTCAGGCCCCGCCGCTCCAGCTCCTTGGCCAACAGATGCCCGGCGGATGCGTCCAGCTGCCGTTCCATCAAGTGGCCTGCCAAGTGCAGGACGGTCACTTCCATGCCTCGCGCCTTCAGGCCGACGGCGGCTTCCAGACCCAGCAACCCACCACCGATGACCACGGCCTTGCCGCCCTTGGCGCTGGCGGCCAGCATGGCATCGACATCGTCGACATCGCGGAAGGTGACAACGCCGGGCAACCGCGCGCCGGGGATGGGGATGACGATGGGCATGGAGCCGGTGGCGATCAGCAGCCGGTCATAGGGGACGGACAGGCCCGACTTGGTGATCACAACCTGATCATCGCGGTCGATCTCCTCCACCGGGTCGCCGGCATGCAGCTTGATATGGTTCTTCAGATACCAGTCCAGATCATTGATCACGATCTGGTCAAAGGTCTTCTCCCCCGACAGCAGGGGCGACAGCATGATGCGGTTATAATTCACGCGCGGCTCCGCGCCGAACACCGTGATGTCGTAAAGGTCGGGCGCGCGTTCCAGCAATTCTTCGACGGCGCGGATGCCGGCCATGCCATTGCCGATAACGACCAGCCGGGGGCGTGAACTGGTGGCCGGGGGGGCGGAGAAGGGGGTCATGTCTGGCTCCATCCATCTCTTGCGCAAAAAATGCGCAATAAAAAAGGCGCCCGACCGTGCATCGCCCCCCGCCTGGGGACAGTTACACGTTCGGACGCCATTATCCGGTGGGGCCCGGCCTTGGACCCCTATATCTGCCCTCCCGTCTGGAAGGGCCGTCGCAACGCTGCATCGCCTTGCGCCGCTTCTCCATTTGCGAATGGCGTGCCAAGGCGGCAACCTGTTGGAATCGCAGGATTCTGGGGTCTTGCGGCGAACCAAGTGGACCACCATGTTGCTAAAATTTCAGGCAGCGCCCAAACCGTGATGCATTTTTGTGCAGTTGCGAAGCGACGCGACCGCGCAAAGTCACGGAATCCCGTGCCTGCGCCCACTGGCACGGCCATTGCTGAATAAGGCTCGTCCCGAGGCAGGGATATTCCATCGTCCAACGGCGGACGACCAGGCAGGGGTGGAGAAAGCATCTTCACCGCAACGCATGGCCGTCGACCGGGAACGGGCAAGCGGCCCGGACGACAAGGGCTTTAACGATGGATATCCGCAACAAGGCCACACGCATCGACCTGTTCACGCTGAAAAGCGTGCAGATGCGGGCCTTTCACATGACCTGGTTCGCCTTCTTCCTGTGTTTCTTCGGCTGGTTCGGCATCGCCCCGCTGATGGCCGTGGTGCGCGATGATCTGGGCCTGACCAAGGGGCAGATCGGCAATATCATGATTGCGTCGGTTGCCATCACGGTTGCCGTGCGCCTGATCATCGGGCCGATGTGCGACCGGTTCGGGCCGCGCCGCACCTATACGGGCCTGCTGGCCTTCGGCGCGATCCCCGTCATGTGCGTGGGTCTGGCCGACAGTTACGAGACGTTCCTGCTGGCGCGCCTTGCCATCGGTGCCATTGGTGCCGCCTTCGTCATCACCCAATATCATACCTCGGTGATGTTCGCGCCCAATGTCGTGGGCACGGCCAATGCCACCACGGCGGGGTGGGGCAATCTGGGTGGCGGCATCACGCAGATGGTGATGCCCCTGGTCCTGACCGGCATCCTGTTCTTAGGCGTGGACAAGACCCATGCCTGGCGGCTGGCCATGGTGGTGCCGGGTCTGGTGCTGCTGGTGGCGGCCCTTGCCTATTGGCGCTTTACGCAGGATTGCCCGGACGGGGATTTCAAAGAACTGCGCGAAGCTGGCCGCCTGCCGCTCGCCAATGGGGGCAAGGATGGAGGGAAGGGCAGAGGCGGGTTTCTGACGGCCCTGTCCGATATCCGCGTCTGGGCCTTGTTCATCGCTTATGGTGCCTGCTTTGGCGTGGAACTGACCCTGCACAATATTGCGGCCATCTATTTCTTCGATACTTTCAAGCTGGACCTCGCCACCGCCGGCATCATCGCGGGCCTGTTCGGATCGATGAGCCTGTTCGCCCGCACCCTGGGCGGTTGGCTCTCCGACCGCTGGGCAGGACAGGCGGGCTTGCAGGCGCGCGTGCGGTTGCTGTTCCTGGTGCTGTTCGCCGAAGGGCTGGCGCTGCTGCTGTTCTCGCAGATGACAGTCCTGTGGGTAGCGGTCACGGCCATGCTGTTCTTTTCGCTGTTCGTGCAGATGGGCTGCGGTGCCACCTTCGGCATCGTGCCCTTCGTGAACCGCAAGGCGCTGGGGTCCGTGTCGGGCATTGTCGGGGCGGGCGGCAATATGGGGGCGGTGGCCGCCGGCTTTCTGTTCAAGGCGGAAGGCATCACCTATCAGCAAGGTCTGATGTATCTGGGTGTCGCGGTGACCCTGGCGTCGCTGCCGACCCTGCTGATCCGGTTCAATGAGGGTGCGGTGGCAGAGGTAAGGGGCGTGGTTCCCGTCCCGGCGGAGTGAGGGCAACGGACAAAAGCATGGCCAATCCTGAACCCAATATCCTGATCATTGACGGCAATCCCGACCGCGCTTCGGTGGTGGAGCGCGGGCTGGTGGAATCCGGCTGGGTCCGGGTCAGCACGATCGGCCCCTCGGTCAATCTGCTGGCCCGCATCCAGGCGCTGGCCCCCGATGTCATCATCATCGATCTGGAGAACCCCGACCGTGACACGCTGGAACAGATGTTCCAGGTCAGCCGCGTGGTGCAGCGGCCCATCGCCATGTTCGTGGATCAAAGCGACAGCCAGATGATCCATGCCGCCATTGAGGCGGGGGTCAGCGCCTATGTCGTCGATGGGCTGCGTCAGGACCGGATCAAGCCGATTGTGGAAACGGCCATCACCCGCTTCAACGCCTTTGACCGGCTGCGCCGCGAACGGGACGAGGCGCAGTCCAAGTTGCAGGATCGAAAACAGGTGGAGAAGGCCAAGGGCCTTCTGATGAAGCATCGCGGCCTGTCGGAGGAGGATGCCTATACCCTGATGCGCCGCACCGCCATGAAGCAGAACCGCAAATTGTCCGACATCGCGCAGAGCGTGATCACCGCCTTCGAGATGGAGATTTAAGAATGGCCGAGATCGTCAAGCTGGGCTTCGCGCCCCTGGTGGATTGCGCCATTCCCGTCGCGGCGGCGGAAGGTGGCTTCGCGGCGGCGGAAGGGATCGACCTGATGCTGGACCGTGCGCCGTCCTGGGCGGCGCTGCGCGATAAGCTGGCCTTCGGACGGGTGGAGGGGGCGCATATCCTGGCGCCCCTGGCGCTGGCCATTCATCAGGGCATTGCCGGGGTGCCGGCCACGCCGCTGGTGGTGCCCGTGTCCCTGGGGTTGGCCAATAATGCCATCACCCTGTCCATGGAGCTTTACGAACGCATGGTGGCGGCGGCACCCGAGGTGATGGCGGGGCCGCCCGCCCTGCGCGCCCGCGCCCTGCGGCCCGTCATCGATGCCGACCGCGCGGCGGGCAAGCCGTTTCTGTCCTTCGTCACCGTCTTCCATTTCTCCTGCCACCATTACGAGCTGCTGAAATGGCTGGCCGATGGCGGGATCGATGGCCGGTCGGAAGTGAATATCGGCGTCATCGCCCCGCCGCGCATGGTGGAAAGCCTGGCCGCCGGCTGGATCGACGGTTATTGCGCGGGCGAACCCTGGAACCTGCGCGCCGTACAGCGTGGGGTGGGCAAGGTGGTGGTGACCAAGGCCGATATCAGGCCCGATGGGTTGGAAAAGGTGCTGGGCCTGCGCGCCGATTGGGCCGATGCCGACCCCGCCCGCACATCCGCCCTGATCCGGGCTGTGGTAAAGGCCGCCGACTGGTGCGCCGATCCGGCCAACCGCGGCGATCTGGCCCGGCTGCTGGCCGAACCGCGCCATGTCGGTCTGGCGGCGGATCTGATTGCGGAGACCCTGGCCGGGGCCATGCCCGCCCCCAACCGTAACCGCCCCGATCCGGCGGATGTGGGCCGGCTGCTGGCAGAGATGGCGGCGGCGGGACAGTTGGAAGTGTCGGTGGACCGGGGTGCGGGTCTGGCGGCGGCGGTCTGGCGGTCTGATCTTTATGATGCGGCGATGGTGTAACGCCGATCCGGGCAGGAGCCGCGGCAGTTCATGCCGTGACATGCATCAGCCCTTGGTGCCTGCGCCATTGCGGCGGTTCCACTCGCGGATGGCCTCCTCCGACAGGGGGGTGCCGGCATCGGCCATTTCTGCCTTGTATCGGTTCGGCTCCAGGGGGGCGGGGGGCTTTGCCGCCGCCATCTGTGCCTGTGTCGCCAGGACGGCCTGCACCTGCTCCAGGCTGGGTCCCTTGGCGCGGCGGGCCGACAGCAGGGTGCGGTCGCCGAAGAAAAAGGCGATGATGGCCCCCAGCACCACCCACATTTCATCGGGGATCAGGGCCCAGGCCTGCGCCGCCGCCGCAAAGCCCACAGGATCGGCGGATGCCCAGACGAATATGCCGATCACTCCCAACGCCATGGCTGGCCGGGGCAGACGGTTCAGCCCATCGATGAAACTGTCCCACCATGTGCGGCCCTGGCGGTCGGCGAATTCGGCCCCGAACTGCTGAAACCGGGCCAGCATCTCAGCATGGCGGCTGGTCTCGTCCTGGGTTTTGTCGCCAGTAAAGGGCGTGATGGCACCGGCCAATGCCTGCGCCCCGCCGCCGACCAGCGCCTGTAACAGCTTGTTCAGCATGGATTTCGATCCTTCAAATGCACAAAGGCGGTGGCAGCCGATCAGGGCCGCCACCGCCTTTGCCGGGATTCCGGGTGGGTGTGGGAAATGAGATTATAGGAATAAAGTCATTTTACCAAGGGATGATCAGTCTGGATATCCGCGTGCCAGAACCTGATCCAGGGCGCGGATCATAATGTCGCCATGGTTGGCGACGTTGCCGACAAGACGGCCCAGGGACGACTGGGGAATGTTGGTGATCTCAAGGGCTTGGAAATGTAACGGCGCGCCCTCAATCATGACGATAGGTGCCATGGTAAGGTCGCGGGAAAAGCCAGGGTCGGGAGAAAGCGGAACCACGATACGCCGTTCCCAGCGGCGCAGAAGTCCAGCTTGCACAATGACAAAATAAGGAAACAGATTCTTAGACCGCCCGTTGTTCGTATGAACATCGAACTGCGGCATCAGAGCGTGCCATATTCGTCGGCAACCGAGATACCCTGCGCAGACCAGGCGTTGTAGCGCTCCATTTCCTCGTCCATGCGGGTCTGAAGCTTCGCTCTCTCGCCACGTGCTACAGCGTCGGCAATGGCGCGGTCGGCCACGTCGGACAGGTTAATCCCCAGGTCCTTTGCCAAGGCCACGTTCCGCGCTGTCAAAGATAGGTTCACGGGGCGTTTTAGAGCGGTAGCGCTGCTCATCCTGCGCATCCTTCTGCCAAATCATGCGCAGGATAGCATCAATCTATCACCCTTGGCGATCCCTATGCATGCCCCGTCAGGGCCAGCAGGGCGAAGGTGGCCAGCCAATGTTCGCCCATATAATCGCCGGCCACATGCGGCAGGCTGGCGGTCAGGTGAGCCGCCGCCGCTTGCTCCGCCCATCCCCGCGCGTCGTCGGGCAGGGCGGGGGCGATGGCGCGCCAGCACCAGGCGCGCGACAGGTTCAACCCGTCCAGATGCGCGATCTTGCCGTCCGTCCGGTCGCTGGGGGTGGCGGGCTGGAACAGGGTGGCGGGCTCTCCCGTCGCGACGCGCGGCAGGAAGGATGACAGCCAGGGGGCATACTCACCCGCTGGCAGCGCATGGCGCATCAGTTCCGCCACCATCAGGGTGGGGGACAGGAAATCATCCTGCGACGGTTCCCAGGCCTGCGCATCGCGGTCGCCGCCATGCCAGACCCGCGCCCGGTCGCGGCACAGGTCGGCCAGGGCCTTGTCGCCCACCAGATCGGCGTAATCCAGCGCCAGGGTCAGGGCGAAGGCCGTGTTACCATGGGTGCCGGCCCGCACCGGATATGTGGCCAGCGGCAGGAACGCCTTGAACCTGTCGGCAAAATCCCCGGCCAGCGGGGCCAGGGCCGCCGCCCATCGCCGCCCGTCATCGTCTTCCGCACGGTTCAGTTCGGCGGCCAGGGCCAGCAGCCAGCCCCAGCCATAGGGCCGTTCAAACCCGCGTGCCGTGGGCCGGGTCAGGTAATCCCGCTCGCCCGCGATCTTCACCGCTGTCAGATGGGCATCGAACAGCGCCTTGATGGCGGCACCCGCGCCCAAGTCGGGGAACAGCCGGCGCAGGCGGGCCAGCAGCCAGTAGCCATGGACGCAGGAATGCCAGTCGTAACTGCCATAGAAAACCGGGTGGAGGCCGCGCGGGTCGCCGACATCATCGGGTCCGGCCAGGACATGATCCAGCTTGTTGGGATATTCGCGGGTCACATGGCCCAGGGCCAGGGCCGCGAACTTCTCTGCCAGGGCTTGATCCAGCATTGGTCCCTCTCCCTCACCGGAAGGCCAGCAGATACATCAGGGCGATATTGATGCCCAGCAGCGGCAGGGCCGTGGGGATCTGCGCCTTGATGACGCCGTTGCGGTCTTTCAACTCCAGCAGCACCGCCGGCACCACGTTGAAATTGGCCGCCATCGGCGTCATCAGGGTGCCGCAGAAGCCCGACAGCATGCCGATGGCCCCCATCACCGCCGGATCGCCGCCGAATTTCAGCACCACCAGCGGCAGGCCCACCGCCGCCGTCATCACCGGAAACGCCGCAAAGGCATTGCCCATGATGATGGTGAACAGCGCCATGCCGATGCAATAGGCCAGCACAGCCGCGAACGGCCCGTTCAGCGGCAGGTAATCGCCGATCAGGCTGCCCACCGCCTGACCCACCCCACCCAGCGCGAAGACCGCCCCCAGCGAGGCCAGCATCTGCGGCAGGATGGCGGCCCAGCCGACAGAATCCAGCAAGCGCCGCCCCTCCTGCACCGCCGCCACGGGGCCGGGCCGCAGCCAGACCAGACAGAGCGACAAGGCCAGCAGCACGCCCAGGGTCAGGGACACCAGCGTCGCATGCCGGCTTTCCACCAGCGCCTCCCCCCCGATGGTCAGATGCTTGAACAGCAGGGTGCCGACCAGAACCGTGGCCGGGATGACCAGGGCGGGGATCAGCAGCTTGCCCCCTCGCCGGGCCGCCCGTTCGCGCCGTTCCTCCACGCTGGTGGTCCGGGCCGTGCCCTTGCCCAGGCCGATGGCACCAACGGCCACCAGCCCCAGCACCAGCAGGCCATTGCCGACATCGCCCAGATGATCACCGGCCAGGAAGGAGGTGGAAAGCCCGCCCCAGAACAGGAAATTCAGCCAGCGGCGGGGATTGCCGCGGTCCAGCAGGCCATAGATGGCGCAGGCCCCGAAGAACAGGCCGCCGATGATATAAATCTCGTGCAGCCCGATCATGCCACGGCCCCCTTCATGCCCAGACGCCGGTCCAGCGCGCGCAACCGGACGGCATGCACGCCCAGGGCGGCAATGGCCGACGGGATGGCCCAGATCGACAGCTGCAACGGTTCCACCATCACCCCGTTCTGTTCCAGGAACCCCTTGATCAGCAGGATCGACGCAATGGCCAGGAAGATATCCTCGCCGAAGAACAGGGCGATATTGTCCACCGCCGCCGCATGGGCGCGGACCAGATTGCGGGTATCGTCATCCAGGGGTCCATGCCGCTGCTCCGCCGCCGCCTCCGTCATGGGGGCCAGCAAGGGGCGCACCGTCTGTGCATGCCCGCCGACGGAGGTCAGGCCGACAGCGGCCAGCGCCTGGCGCACCATGAAATAACCCAGCAGCAGCCGGCCCGGTGTGGCCGCCTTCACCCGCGTGATCAGGCCGCGCGCCAGTTCCTGCAACCCTTCGCGTTCCAGCAGGCCGATGACCGGCAGCACGATCCAGATCAGGCTGACATAGCGATTGTCATTGAACGCTTTGCCCAGGGCCGCAACCAGGGCCAGCGGCTCCATCCCGGCCGCCAGCCCCGTGGTGATGGCCGCCGCCGCGATGACCAGCAAAGGGTTGATCCGGGCCACAAACCCGATAACGACAACCCCCACACCCAACAAAACCCACATGGCGCCCCCGAACCCGGCAATGAAGCCGACAGGGTGCCGATGACGATCCCCCTTGCCAAGGGGAAATGCCGGGGAAGGCCGGCGTCGCAAAATATGCATTTGAAATCATATGCCATTGGCATCATGTTTCATCGTGCCAATGGTTTCATGGATCCGCCGCGTGTGATGGCTTGGGATGTTCAGCTTGACCGGGATTTTGCCGTGGAGGCGGCGGATTTTCCATCGACGGTGAGGGTGGAAATTGCTGCCCTTGCCGGCCTGCTGCGGGAGTTCGGCCCACAGCTTCGGCGGCCACATTGCGATACGTTGAACGGATCGGCGCATGCCAACATGAAGGAACTGCGTTTCACCGTTGCGGACGGTGAGTGGCGCATCGCTTTCGCATTCGATCCAAAGCGTTCCGCAATTCTTCTGGTGGGCGCAAGCAAGTCCGGCAAGGCGGAGCGGCAATTCTATCGCGACCTGATCCGTATTGCCGACAAGCGGTTTGGGGAACATCTGGCACGATTGTCTAAGAAGGACGGGGAGAGGAAATGACCGTCAGCCTCGAAAGCTTCATGCAGGGTTTCACGCCTGAGGAGCGGGAAGCGATTGCCGCCCGGACCCAGGCGCTGATCGCGGAGGAATTGACCCTGCGTGATCTGCGGCAGGCACAGAACCTGACGCAGGAGCGGATGGCCGCGTTGATGGGGATCGAGCAGGAGAGCGTGTCGCGGTTGGAACGCCGTGCCGACCTGCTTCTGTCTACCCTCAGCAGCTATGTCGCGGCCATGGGGGGGCGGCTGCGGCTGGTGGCGGAATTTCCAGATCGTCAGCCGGTAGAGGTCGCCCTGGCGGATATCACGGGTGAGACATCGCCGCCGCCGAAGAAGCGTCGGCGCAAGCTGCGAACGGGCAGCGGTCCAGACGGCGTGGCGGCATGATCCATGGCGGTAACGGTGCCACTCACAAAAAATCACCACCCTTACCCTTGAACCCCCGGCCCACCCCCCTTATCTCAGCGACATCCTGGGTCCGGGCCCCTCTGGCGTGATGGCGCTTGCCGCACGCGATGTCGGACTCCTTGGGCGAAGCTATGGCTTGGTCGTGAAGGAGCCTGTCTTATGTCGAACCTGGAACGTTATTCCCCCCGTTACGATGATCCCCGCGCCGATGCGCATATGGACAGTCACTGGCGTGTGCGCCGGCGTTTGGACCGTGTGGCGCGGGTGCTGGACAGCGCCATCAAGCTGCCTGTCATCGGGCGGGTGGGTCTGGACGCGCCATTGAACCTGATCCCCGGTGCCGGTCTGGCGCTGTCCACGGGCGTTGCTGGCTGGCTGGTCTGGGAAAGCGCCCGGCTGGGTGCGCCCAAACGGCTGGTGACAAAGATGGCGGGCAATGTCGTCATCGACAGTCTGATCAGCGCCATCCCCGTCGTGGGTTGGTTCGGTGATCTGTTCTTCCGTGCCAATGATCGCAATGTCGATCTGCTGCGCCGTCACCTTGACGGTCAGCACCCATTCCGCCGGCCTTATGAAGGGCCCGGCGGGGTTATCGACGGGAACTACACCCGTCTCTAAAATACCAAATAAAACAACATCTTGGCAGATGAGGTCCTGATATGAGCCTGTTCAACATGTTCAAGAGCGACAAGGGCGAGGCGATGACGGCCCACAAGGCCTTCGCCATCGCCCTTCTCTATACCATGGCCGCCGATGGCGAGATGGATGCCGAGGAGGTGGGTCACCTTCTGGCCGTCATCGGCGGGGAGAAGTCGGGCGGCACCATCGGTGTCGGCGCCAACAACCAGGCGCTTTTGAATTCCGCCATGAAATATGTGCGCAGCCACAGCCATGAACAGTTCCTGGCCGAGGCCACGCCCGTCCTGACCACGGCGCAGCGTCTGTGCATCCTGATGAACCTCGTCGACAGTGCCCTGTCGGATGGCGAGGCGGAGCAGGAAGAGCGCGAATTCTTCGACAAGGCGCAGAAGGCCTTCGGCATCACCGATGAGCAGTTCAGCCCTTATTTCGAAGTCATCATGATGAAGAATGACCGGTCGGTGTTCGTGGACAAGAACCATCCCATGAACCAGCCCGGTTTCCAGGTCGGCATGCCGGGGCAAGCGGCATGACCGTTGCGGCCGCGGGCAACACGTCCCGCGGGCCGGCTCCCCTGTCCTGGTCCGCGCGCCCGCGGCTGCCTTTTTATGCGGCCTGATGGCCTGATCCTGATCCCCCTTGGTCGTGACTGATCAAGGGGGATTTTGCGTTTGCCGACATTGAAGGTCCCATGCGCGTCAAATGCTGAAAATGCATAGCATACGATATAATCGCACACGATAAAATAGATTGCACACGATCTAATCGCGAGCGATATTGACCTCACGAGATCGACGGTGCCAACCGGCCCCGCCAGACACCCGGCAGAAAAGCCGATAGACAGGAGTGATGATCATGAAGGTTCTCTACACCGCCAATGTGACCTCCACCGGTGGCCGCGATGGCCGCGCCACGTCCGATGATGGCTTGCTGGATGTGAAGCTGGCCCTGCCGAAGGAACTGGGCGGTGCCGGTGGTGCCACCAACCCGGAACAGCTGTTCGCCGCCGGCTATACAGCCTGCTTCATCGGTGCCATGAAGTTCGTGGGTGGCCGCGACAAGATCGCCGTGCCGGCCAATGTCTCCGTCACCGCCAATGTCAGCATCGGCCCGCGTGAGGATGAAGGTTTCGGTCTGGCCGTGAAGCTGAATGTCAGCCTGCCGGGCCTGGACGCCGCGACGGCCCAGGATCTGGTGGCCCGCGCCCACAAGGTCTGCCCCTACAGCCACGCCACTAAGGGCAATATCAGCGTGGAGACGGTGATCGTTTGATTGGAGCCGGGCTTTCCGCGGATTACGGCTGGCGCCTAATCCGCGCTACGGATCAGGCCAATCCGTCGTAGCGTGGATTAGCGAAGCGTAATCCGCGGAAACCACGTCACCGAACAGGGCGTCGCGCTTATGCGGCGCCCTTTTTCGTTTGCGCCAAGCGGTGACCGGCATCCAGCGCCAGCGCAAAGCACGCGGCCAGCAGCACCACATCCTTGAAAAGGAACTGCGCCAGCGACCCCATGAAGGGGAAGCCGTAATCCTTTTGCCAAAGGTTCGCGCCGATGGAAAAGCTGAGCGTGACCAGGAAGGTGGCGATGCCCATTACCCCGCCCAACAGGCCGGCGCGGTGCGACCAGGCCCCCAGCGCGATGAAGACCCCCGCCGACAGTTCCAGTACGCCGATGGCGTTGCTGGCCCCCTGTACCCCCCAGAGCGGGTACATCCAGGCGAACAGCCAGTAATGTTCGGCGATGCGGGCCACGCCCTCGGCTTCATAGGCCGCAAACTTGGCGATGCCGAACATGGCGAAGATGAAGACCATGGACCAGCGCAGTGCCTGGATGGCGGCGGATGGCCCCGGAAGGCGGTTCAGTGCGGTATCGATGGCGGTCATGGCGGCTCCCCCTGGGCGTGCGACATCCACCATCATTCGCGCCAAGGGCGGATAGGTTACGGGGGATGCGAAAATTACTTTCCCAACCCCCGGCTGGCCACCACGGCCCCGCCCACGATCAGCAGGCAGGCCCCGACAACCGGCCAGGTGAATCCCGCCCGTCCCGCCACGATCAGCAGACCGGTGGACAGAAGCGGCGTGGCGTAGGACAGCGCCCCCAAGGTCTGGATGTCCCCGCGCTTCACCCCATGGTCCCAAACGAAAAAGGCCAGACCCACGGGGCCGATGCCCATGGCCGCGATGATGGACCAGCCCCAGACGCCCTGCGGCCACACGGTCTGTTCAAACAGCAGGTGACAGGGAATGGCCAGAAGGGATGTGGCCAGACAGAAAAACGCCACCGTTTCGGTGGGCACGGCCCCGAACCGCCGCGACAGCACCGAATAGCCCGACCATGTCACCGAGCAGGCCAGCGCCGCCAGATAGCCCGGCAGATATTGGGCATCGACGCTGATGCCCTTGCCGCCCGTGATCAGCAGCAAGGTGCCGGCCAGCCCTGCCGCCGCCCCCAGCAACTGTGGCCGCCCCAGCCTTTCCCCCGGCAACAGGCCCGCGAACAGCACGATCAGCAGCGGCCACAGATAATTGATCAGGTTGGCTTCTGCCGCCGGTGCCGTCTGCAACGCCAGGAAATACAGGAAATGGTAACCGAACAGCCCACCAATACCCAGCAGCCAGACCGGCAATGGCTGCCGCACAGCCGCCTTCACAGGCCGCCCCGTCGCCGCGATGATGCCCAGGCTGACCAGCCCGCCCAGCCCGAAGGACAAAGCCACCAGCAGGAAGGGTGGCACCGGCCCCGCCAGGGCGGTCAGCAGGGCCAGCGTCGACCACATCAGGATGGCGGTGCCCCCAACCAGGGTGGCACGACGGACGGCACCGGGGGTGGCGGTGGCGGCAACAGCACTCATGCAAACGGCTCCAGCACGCGAGAGGCAATTTTGGTGGTCAGGACCATGGTGGAATGGGTGGCACCGAAGCCGGAAATGGTGGTCAGCAGCCGGTCCAGATGCTGCACATCCGTGGCCGCGACCTTCAGGAGATAGCTTTCCTCCCCCGCCACCTCATGACATTCCAGCACTTCCCGCTGTTCGGCGGCAAACCGTTCCAGGTCGCCGTCGCGGCCATGGTTGGTGCGCAGGCGGATAAAGGCCGTCAGCTTCAGACCCAGGGCGGCGCGGTTGACCTCCGCCCGGTAGCCCTGTATCAGGCCCATGGCTTCCATCCGGCGCACGCGTTCGGCGACGGCGGGGGCCGTCAGCCCCACCTGGCGGGCCAGATCGGCGAAGGAAAGCCGTGCATCCCGCTGCAATTCGCGCAGCAGATGCAGGCCGATATCGTCAAGCAGGTCGAGGGGGGAGGGGGCGCGGTCGGGCATGATGGCACCATCCTAAACGGATGTCGGTGCCCGCGCCAACGGGTTCACGCTGGAAGGTACTGGATTTGCTGGACGATATTGGGATTTTCTGGCGCGGTGTGGTTCTGGGCGTGATTATCGCCGCACCTGTGGGACCTATCGGCCTGCTCTGTATCCGCCGTTCGCTGGAACGCGGGCTGGCCACGGGGCTGGCCACCGGCCTGGGCGCGGCGCTCGCCGACGCGTTTTTCAGCGGCATCGCCGCCTTCGGCATCACCGCCGTTTTGAATGTGATCACCCAGAACATGCCGTTGTTGCAGGTGGTAGGCGGGCTGTTCCTGCTGATCGTCGCGGGCCACAGCCTGACGCGTGAACCCAAGCCCCTGGCCGCCGAACCCGTGGCCGGCAACCTGCCGGCGGCAGTGTTTTCGGGCCTGTTCCTGACCGCCACCAACCCCGTCACCATCCTGGGCATGAGTACACTGGTCGTCGGCTTCGGCAATACGAAGGGACCGGTGGAGGATGGCACGCTGGTTGCGGGCATCTTCATCGGTTCCCTGCTCTGGTGGATGTTCCTGTGCGGCGGCGTCACCCTGCTGCGCAGCCGCGTCACGGGCCGGACGGTGCATTGGATCAATATCGGCACCGGCCTGATCCTGGGCGCGCTCGGGCTTTACACGCTGGGCACTGCGCTGGTCTAGTATGCACTTATTGATGGAAATCTGATAGAAAAACACCCATCATCCGTATGGGCCTTGTTGGTGCAGGGTCAGCATGCGGGGAGATGGTCTTGTCCGAACCGTCAGAGATTCCATCTATGCCAGTAGAGGCCTGCGTGCGTATGGTGGAGACGACGGCCAGGGCCTGCACGCCCCCCACCGCACCGCCGGTTACCTCCAGCGCCCCCAACTGGGACGCCATGGCGACGTCGCTGTCGAGCCTGTCCGCGGCCTTGGCCTACGGGTCGGTTCTGCTGGGCGTTCTGGCCCTCTTTACGGCGATTGGCTGGGGTGTTTTCATCACCCGCCGGGCCGAGAAAGAGGCGCGGGAAGAGGCAGAACGCTGCGCCAGGAAGTTGATTGAGGAGTGGCTGGCCAAGGAAGCTCCGGTGATGATCCGCAGGAAGGTGGAAATGCTTCAGGATGCTTCAATGGACCGTGGCGACGACGGGCAGGCCGCGGAACAGATGGGGAGTGCTGCTGGATGAGGATCATTGACCCCATGACTGTCATTGACCGGTACGCGGCACAGACGCCCGTGCCGATTTATGACATTCTGCAGGACTTGGGCCTGGGGCCGGAGTTTCGGGCCTTGGACAGCGACATCTCGGGCTGGATTGAACGCAGAGATGATGACCGCTACGCCATCGTGATCAATGCGAACCATGCAGAGACGCGTAAGCGCTTCACGGCGGCGCACGAACTGGCGCACTTTATCTTTCATCGCGATCTTCTGGGGGACGGCGTTGGCGATAACAGGGCCTATCGCGCCGTAAACACCCCCTTCGCCAACAACCAGATCCTGCCGGTGCATGAGCGGCAAGCCAACAGCGTTGCGGCCAACATCCTGATGCCGAAGGAGGCTGTGTATCGTTTGCAGGCATCTGGCATCACGGACCCAAAGGAGTTGGCGGCCCGCTTCCGTGTTTCGGAAGAGGCGATGCGTATCCGCCTCGGCGTGCCCCGCGTCGCGGCGGAGTAGCGGCCATCACCCCTTCGCCAGCTCCGTAATCGGCGCGAAAAGCCGTTCGATATCATCCTCGGTCAACGCGCCGGGGCTGTCGCCGCCGCCATCGTGCAGGGCGGCGGCAAGCTGGCGTTTGCGGGCCTGGAGGTCCAGCATGCGGTCTTCGACCGTACCGTCGGCGACAAGGCGATAGACGAAGACGGGCTTGTCCTGGCCGATGCGGTGGGCGCGGTCGGTGGCCTGATCCTCCACGGCGGGGTTCCACCAGGGATCGTAATGGATGACCGTATCGGCGGCGGTCAGGGTCAGGCCTGTGCCGCCGGCCTTCAGGCTGATCAGGAAGACATCGGCCTCACCCGCCTGGAACCGGTCCACGGGCGTGGTGCGGTCCTTGGTGTCGCCGGTCAGGCTGACATGGCGCAGGCCCAACTCGTCCAGATCGGCCCGGATCAGGTCCAGCATGGAGGTGAACTGCGAGAACAGCAGGATACGCCGCCCCTCCTGCACCAGTTCGGGCAGCATCTGCATCAGATGCGCGCGCTTGGCGCTGGATACCGCCTTGGTCAGGGCCGTCACCGGCAGCAGGGCCGGGTCGCAGCAGGCCTGACGCAGGCGCAGCAGCGCCTCCAGGATCAGGATATGCGACCGGCCCAACCCCATTTCGGCAATCGCCTGACGCACCTTGGCATCCATGGTCAGGCGCAGCGTTTCATACAGGTCGCGCTGATCATCGGGCAGGGTGATGCGCTCCACGATCTCCGTCTTGGGCGGCAGGTCGGCCGCCACCTCCGCCTTGTTCCGGCGCAGGATGAAGGGGCGCAGGCGACCTGTGAGAAGCTGCTGGCGTTCGCCATCGCCCCGCTTTTCAATGGGGCTGCGGAACAGGCGGGTAAAGCTGCGGCTGTCGGACAGCAGGCCCGGCATCACGAAATCCATCTGCGTCCACAGCTCGCCCAGATGGTTCTCCAGCGGCGTGCCGGTCACGCATAGCCGATGTTCGGCGGGCAGGTCGCGGACCAGACCCGCCAGCTTGCCCGCCTGGTTCTTTACCATCTGCGCCTCGTCCAGGATCAGGACGGACCAGGGTTTCTGCTTCAACAGCGCATGATCGCGGTGCAGCAGCGGGTAGGAGGTGACGACGATATCCGCCTTCTGCGCCAAGGCCCAGCCATCGGCCCGGTCCGGCCCGTGATGCAGGTGGACCGTCAGGCCCGGTGCATGCCGGGCCGCCTCGCGCGGCCAGTTGGGGGCGACACTGGTCGGTGCCACGACCAGGGCGGGGCGCAGCAGGCGGCCCTGCTGTTTCAGGGCCAGAATGAAGGCGATGACCTGCAAGGTCTTTCCCAGGCCCATATCGTCGGCCAGGATGCCGCCGGCCCCCGCCTCTGCCAGGGCCAGCAGCCAGCCCAGGCCCTGTCGCTGATAGGGGCGAAGCGTCGTGGACAGGCCCGCGGGTTCCGCCACTTCGGTGGCCGGTTCCAGCAGGCGGCGCAGCTTGTCCCGCTGTCCGGGGCGCAGCAGGTCGGGCATGCCGCGCATCCCGTCCAGCAGGGCCGTCTGACCCAGGTCGATGCGCAACCGCCCGGCCCCGTCCAGTGCGCCCGCCCCGTGAAACAGGTCCAGCAGCACCTTTGTCAGCGGTGCCACGCGCGCCACCGGCAGGGCCACATGCCCGCCGCGCGGCAGCGGGGCATAGAGCATGGCGTCGGGATCGGCGGCCAGCAGCGCTTCCGGGTCGCCATTCTTGCCCAGCCGTTTCAGCACGGCCAGAAGCAGGGGCAGCAGCGGCACCCGCTGCCCGTCGATACGGATGCCCAGATCCAGGTCGAACCAGCCGCCGCCGGCGGCCTCCACCTCGCCTTCCCATTCCTCAATCCGGGTCAGGTGCCAGCGGAAATCCGGGCTGATCTCCACCTGCCAGCCATCGGCGCGCAGGCCCGGCACCACCCGGTCCAGGAAGCTCAGCCACGCCGCCTCCGGCGGGCCGAACAGGGTGTAGGCGGCACCAACCGGCAGGGCCGGTGCCTTGCTCCCCATCTGAACCGACAGGGCATAGGCCGGCAGCAGGTTGGCATTGGCCAGCCGGCGGCGGGCCTGTTCCTCCACATCGCGGCGGCGATGGCGGATGGTGACCTTGGACCCATGCACCTGCCGGAACTCGTCCGGCCCGCCCTGGTCCTTCACAATGGTGCCGCCATAATCGAAGGACAGATAGGCGCGGTCGCTCGGCTCCATCACGGGTTGCCAGCGGTTGGGCTGTCCGGCGGGTCGGTGCGTGGTCAGGATCAGGCGGATCAGGGGCGGGCTGTCATCGCCCGTCACGGCGGCGGTCGATTGCGGCAGGGCCACTGCACCACCGCTCAGCGTGGCCTGTGGCAGCAAGGTCGGCAATTGCCGCGCCACCTTTGCCGCCGCCATCGGGTCCAGCGGCGGGGCGCGCAGCACCTGCAACAGCAGGGGCCGTGCTGCGGGAAGCTCTACAGGACCCAGCAATCCCTGGTCTGTGTCCAGGTACCAAAGCGCCGCCGCCGCCCGGCCCAGGGGCATTCCCCCACCCTTTGGCCGTGTCACGGGCATCTGCCGCCCCTGTGCATCCAGGACCCAGTCGATACTGGCGGGCCGCGCGGGACCCAGGCGCAAAGGTGCATTCTCAAACGACAGCCAATGCAGCCGCCCCGTGGCCAGAAAGCGCGGCAGCAGTTCGGCCAGCAGGCCATCATCATCGGGCAGGTGGTGATGCACGCCCAGAACCGGGCCGAACAGATGGGCCAGCCGCCGATCTTCCTCCGTCACGCCCGCGCCGTGGGGGGATTGCAGGTTGAAGAAGGCAATCGTGCGCCCCTTGGTCGGCACACCCTTCTGTGTCATCCGCGACATATGCGGCGACAGGGTCGGCAGCTGGTGTTCATCCCTGGGAGGGGTCAGCAGATAGCGGATATGTTCCGGCTTCTCCGCCACACGCCCCGGCGGCGGCCCGTCGCGCAGCCCGATCAGACCGTTGATCCAGGCATCCAGGGCCCGGCTGTCGGTCGGCGGGATAGCGGACTTGCCCGCCCCGGCGGCGGTCCTGTGCCGCTGCTGATCGCGCGCGGCGTAAAGGACGGCGGCCACATGCTTGCAGTCATGGCCGACGGGGCAGGTGCAATCGCTTTCCAGCGCATAGCCAAAGCGGGTCTTGCGGAACAGGATGGTGACGTCATAGGGCTCCGCCTCGGACCCCTGCACCTGCCCGAAGATGGAGTCCAGGTCGGGCTCCAGCTCCACCCCGTGCACGCGGCCATTGCGGAAATAGGTCGCCCCGCGTTGCTGGTGCAGGTCGGCGATTTGCGCGATACCGACCGCCGCCAGTTCGATCAGGTCCTTTTCCCGCATACTGCCCGCAATCCCCGCCGCTCACTCCTGCGCACCATGGACCAGCCGGGGCGGTGGATGCAACCCTCACCCCAGGCCAAGGGCCGCCCGCACCTTGGCCAGAAGGGCGGCCCGGCTCGCGTCATCCTTCTCACCGCGCACCTTCTCCGACAAGGCCAGCATGGTGGCGGCATAGTCATTGTGCCAGTCCTTGGCCACGGTGACGGCGCGCGGGGCCGTGCTGGCTGCCACCTCCCGTCCACCCAGGCTGGTCAGGGACCATTGGCTGTCCAGCGCCGGGATGTGGATTTTGCCCCCGTCGATCCCGGCCTCCACCAGCCCGCCTTTCATTGTCTGGCGCTCCTGCTCCTCCCCATGCACCACGAAGATGCCGCCCGATACCGGCAGCCGGTCCAGGGTCCAGCGCAGCAGGTGGGCGTGGTCGGCATGGCCGGAATAGGTGTCGAGCGTGCGGATCTGCGCACGGACCTCCACCTCTTCCCCATGGATGCGCACGCGTTTGACCCCTTCCTGCAACAGCCGGCCCAGGGTGGCGGGTGCCTGATATCCCACCAGCAGAACCGTGGCCGATTGCCGCCAGAGATTATTCTTCAGATGGTGGCGGATGCGGCCCGCTTCGCACATGCCGCTGGCGGCGATGATGATGGCGTCGCCATTGACACGGTTCAGGCGTTTGCTGGCCTCCACATCCTCGGTCAGGTGCAGGTTGCGGCGGGTGAAGGGGGCGGGTGTTCCGGCCTGATTGATCTCCGGCAGGTGGCGGTCGAAAACCTGGGTGACATGGATGGCCAGCGGGCTGTCCAGGAAGACATTGACCGGCGGCAGTACGCCCTGATCGAACAGCAGGTCCAGGTCGAACAGCAGTTCCTGGGTGCGTTCCACGGCAAAGGCGGGGATCAGCACCGGCCCGCCGCGCGCGAATGCGGCCTTCAGTTCGGCACCCAGGACGGCGCGCCGTTCATCCGCTGTGATCAGGGGCCGGTCGCGCCCGCCATAGGTACTTTCCACGACCAGCCAGTCGGGCCGCGCCGGCCCGTGCGGATCGGGGTGAAACGGCTTGTCCCCCGGCCCGATATCGCCGGAAAACAGGATGCGCACGGGGCCATTTTCGCCGGGCAGTTCCAACTCAATCGAGGCCGACCCCAATATATGGCCCGCATCCCAGAATCGGGCGCGCACGCCGGGTTCAACGTCGATCCAGACATCGCGGTCCACGGGCCGGATGCGCGACAGTACGCGTTGGGCATCCGCCTGGGTATAGATCGGCTCCACCTCTCTGGCCCCGCGCTGGCGGTTGCGGCGGTTCAGGTGGCGCACCTCGCTTTCCTGGATGAAGCCGCTGTCGGGCAGCATGAAGGTCAGAAGATCGGCGGTGCCGCGCGTGGTGATGATCCGCCCGCCGAACCCATGCCGGTACAGTTTCGGGATCAGGCCGCTATGGTCGATATGGGCGTGGGTCAGCAGCAGGACCGACGGTTCCGTCACATCGAACGGAAAGTCGCGATAATTCAGCTCCTGCACACTCTTGGACCCCTGGAACATGCCGCAATCGACCAGCAGCACGCCGCCGGCGTGGCGGACCAGGAAACAGGAACCGGTGACGCCGCCGGCAGCCCCGTGGAAACTGATGGTGGGGGTCATGCTCATCACAGCGGCTCCTTGCCATTGCCATTCACGGTATATCCCGACGCTTCCGCCGCCAGACCGCAGGCGAAGCGGAACTCCACCTCGCGTTCGGCATGGATACGGTAGAGCGGTTCGCCGGCCTGCACCGGGTCGCCCACCTTCCTCAGAAGGTCGATGCCGGCACCGGGATCAAAGGGCGCACCGGCCAGTCGCGCGATGCGCGCGAGACGGTAGCAATCGATGGACATGACCCGCCCGTCATGATCGGCCACGACCTCCCGCGACAGGCTGCCCAGCGTGGCGACACGCGGCGGCGGGCCTTGCAGTTCCATGATGCGGTGCATCTGGCGCAGGGCCGCCCCGCTATCCAGCAACTCCCGCGCCCGCGCCATGCCGGCCCCGCCGCGCAAGGCTGGATCGAATTCCAGGATACGGCCCGCCAGCGCCAGGGAACGTTCGCGCAGGTCGGGCGGCGCATCGGCCCGGTTCTCCAGAACCGCCATCACGTCGCGCGCCTCCAGCACGGGGCCGATGCCCCGGCCCACGGGCTGCGACCCGTCGCTGATGGTGACACGCAGGGTCAAGCCGATGGCGTCGCCCACATATTCAAACAGCTTGCGCAGGCGTGCTGCGTCTTCGGCGCTGCGCACCTTGGCGCTGGGGCCGACCGGCATGTCGATGACCAGATGCGTGGACCCCGCCGCCTTCTTCTTGGACAGGATGGAGGCGACCATCTGTTCGCGCGTGTCGATATTCAGCGGCCGTTCGACGGAGATCAGGACATCGTCGGCGGGCGACAGTTTCACATGCCCGCCCCAGACCAGACAACCCTTGGCCTCTGCCACGATCTCCCGCATGCGGTTCAGATCGACCTCGACATTGGCCAGCACCTCCATCGTGTCGGCGGTGCCGGCGGGCGATGTGATGGCGCGCGACGATGTCTTGGGCATGGGCAGGCCATGGGCCGCCACGATGGGCACCACGATCATGGAGGTGCGGTTGCCGGGAATGCCGCCGATACAATGCTTGTCCACCACCACGGGCGCGTCGGGCCAATGCAGCCCTTCGCCCGCATCCGCCATGGCGCGGGTCAGGGCCAGGGTTTCCGCCGTGGTCATGAAGGACCCGCAGGCCACCAGGAAGGCCGCCACCTCCACCTTGCTGTAACGGTGATGGGCGATGTCGTCGATGATGGCGCGAAAACAGGCCTCGTCCAGCTCGCGACCCGCGATCTTGGCATGCAGCCCTTCCCGGCTTTTCGGCGGATGGGGATGGTCCAGGCGGGTGTCGCTGCCTTCAACCTGTCCGAACCGCGCGAAGGTTTCCTCTGACAGGCCCAGACAGTCGGGCGGCAGGATGGCGGGATCATCGACAAGGTCCAGCGTGGCGACCAGCCGTTTGGACCCGGCCAGCACTTCCACCTTACCCTGGCCTTCAAAGGCGGCGGCGCGATAGGTGGGGCAGGCCCGCGACAGGAAGGCCACATTCTCCCGGCCCGTCGAAATGCCGATCCGTTTCAACCGCAACATGAGGTTTCCTCAATGACCGACCCATTGCCGGGCCGGTGTTGTTTGCCTGGAAAACCATGATAGGGCCGCACCAAACGCTGACCATGACATGGATCAAGAAAGCGAGGAACCCGCCAGACAACCTTTAGGAGGCGAAGCCCCCTTTGCGACCGTTTGTTATTACGCGGTTAAAACAACTTTCCTCATCATGACAGCACCACGAACCATTCTTGCAGATGTGGCATTCAACCTGTCCTTGAGATGTATCGGGTTCGGTGGGATACATTCATATGTCATGCAGACTGGCGGGGTAGGGGCGCGTGCGGAACAGCCAGGGCGGCAAGGGGCCGATGGCCGGTTTGACTTCCTTTATCCTGGCGGTGGGCCGCCGGGCAGGACTGGTTCTGCTTGCGCTGATCTTTGGTTTCATTGCTGCAACGGCCCCCGCCGCTGAACCTTCCGTTACCCTGTCGGAACGGGCGGAGGTGGGGTTCGAGTCGCTGTCCACCGCTGACGGGCTGGCCAATAACTCGTTGATGGCCCTGGCACAGGATGCCACCGGCTTCATCTGGATCGGCACGCTGGGGGGGTTGAACCGTTTCGACGGTTATGCCGTGCGCAGTTTCCATCATGATCCCCATGATCCGGGATCGCTGCCCAACGGCTTTGTCCGCGCGCTGCATCCGGCGCGTGATGGCGGCATGTGGCTGGGCACGCATACGGCGGGTGTCGCCTATTACGACCCGCGCTTTGATCGCTTTACCACCCTGGGTGCCGGCCCGGACGGGCTGGGCCATGTCCAGGTCTATGGTCTGACCGATGATGATGGCGACGGTGTGTGGGTGGCGACCGTGGCGGGCCTGGATCATGTCAGCCGTGATCTGAAGGTTCTGGAACGCGTGCGCCCCGGCCAGGATGGGTTCCCCACTGGCTATGTTTTTTCCGTCTTCCGTGACAGCACGGGCACGCTGTGGGCCGGGACGGAAAAGGCCGTGGCCCGCCGGCCTCCGGGCGAGACGCAGTGGCAGGTTCTGGACACGGGCGACGCGGACAGCGCCTTTGCCCTGTCCACCGGCACCTGGAGCTTTTTTGAAGATCCGCAGGGCCGCCTCTGGATCGGCACCAATGGCGGCGGCATCGTTTCCCTGGCCAGGGGTGACACGATGGCGACGGCGCATCCGCGCCTGACGGGTCGCGATACAATCCTGGGCCGATCCACAGTTCGCGGGATGGTAGAGGTGCGGCCCGGTGTCCTCTGGATGGCGCTGTTCGGCGGCGGGGTCGGTGAATATGACATCGGTCAGGACCGCCTGCGGCTGTTCCGGGCCGATCCCAATGTCGCGGGTGCCCTGCCGGGCAATTTCACCCGTGGCATCATGAAGGACCGGGGCGGGATCGTCTGGGTCGCCACCAATCTGGGGCTGGCATGGCATAACAGCGTGCCATCCGGGGTGGTCAGTGTGGCTTTGGGCCAATCGCGGGGCTTTTCCGGCCGGGATGCGTGGAGCCTGTGGACCGACTGGCGCAACGGCCTGTGGGTCGGGATGGATGATGGCGGTCTGGACCGGATTGATCTGGCCACGGGCCATATCACGCCCTTTGACCGGACGATGACGCCGGGGGCCCTGGTCGGCACGCCCATCTATGCGATCCGGGGTGATCGCTCGGGCGATATCTGGATCGGCTCGGCCGGGCTTTCCCGCCTGCGCCCCGCACTGGGGGAGCGCACGCCGCAATTGATGTCGGCACCGCTGGTCACACGGCGCGATGTCACCGCCCTGCATGTGACCGACACGGACCTGTGGATCGGTTCCTATTACGGGCTGATCCGGCAATCATTGTCCGATGGGCGGACCGTTTCCTATACGGCGGACCCGGCACAGCCGGGCAGCCTGTCCAATAACGAGGTCTGGAACGTGCTGCCGCGCCCGGACGGGCTGGTCTGGGTCGGGACGGCCAATGGCCTCAACCTGCTGGGTCCCGATGGACGGTTCCGGCATTTCCACCGCGATGCCGACCGATCCGACAGCCTGCCCCATGATTATGTCGCGGCCCTGGTCCATGACCGGCAGGGGCGGTTGTGGGTGGGGACGGTCGGCGGCGGTGTCGCCATGATGCTGGACGGGGTCGGTCCCGATGGACAGCCCACCTTCCGCACCGTCGCGCGTCAGCATGGCATGCCGTCCAATACCGTCGCCAGTCTGATGCTGGGGTCCGACGGGCGCATCTGGGCCTCCACCGATAATGGTCTGGCCGCCATTGATCCCACGGATTTCAGCGTGTCGCGGGTGGAACCGTCGTCGGCGACCAGCGTTTCCTCCTACCTGCCGGGCTCGGTGGCGACCCTGCCCGATGGCGGGCTGGTGTTCGGTGGCACCAATGGCGTGACCCTGGTCCAGCCCTCGCAGATCCGGCCCCATGCCTATCTGGATGCGCTGGCCGTGACGCGCGTACAGGCCGGCGGACAGATCGCCAATGCCAGCGCCCTGAACCTGCCCGACGGGCCGCGCACTATCCGGGTGCCCTCCGATAATCGCCGCCTGACGGTGGGGTTCGCCTTGCTGGATTATGCCGTCAGGGCCGGCGTGCATTATGCCTACCGGCTGGACGGGTTTGACACCGACTGGGTGGAAGCCGGCAATGACCGGCGCAACGCCGCCTATACCAACCTGCCGCCCGGCCAATATACGCTGCGCCTGCGCGCCCTTGACCCCAATGGCATGGTGGTGGCCGAACGCGGCCTGATCGTGGCGGTTCCCCATCTCTGGTACGAATGGCCCTGGGTGCGGTTCCTGGGCGTGGTGCTGGCCCTGTCGGCGGGGGCCGGCATCGTCATGATGCTGGAACGGGCCCGCATCGAAAAGCTGAACGAGACCAAGCGGGAACTGGAAGCCAAGGTGGCCGAGCGTACCGCCAGCCTGCGTGAGGCCAATGACCGGCTGGCCGAGCTGGCGACGCGCGACCCGCTGACCGGCATCCATAACCGCCGCGCCTTCATGGACCGGCTGGATCAGGAATGGACGGCGGCGCTGCGGCATGGCCATCCATTCTGCATCCTGATGATGGATCTGGACCACTTCAAGGAAGTGAATGACACCTACGGCCATCTGGTCGGCGACACCGTCCTGCGCGAGGTGGCCCGTCGCGCCGCCGGCGCCCTGCGGGAAGTGGATTTCCTGGCCCGCTATGGCGGGGAGGAATTTGTGGTCCTGACCTCCCATACCGAAGCGACCCAGGCCCTGATCGCCGCCGACCGCATCCGGCACGCCGTGGGCGGCACGCCCATTGCCCTGGAAGGTGTATCGATCCAGGTCACCATCTCCATCGGTCTGGCCCAGGCCGACCCCACACGGGAAACCCAGACCAGCCTGTTCAACCGTACTGACGGCGCACTATATGCCGCCAAGGCGAGCGGTCGTAACCGGGTGGTGGTGGCGGGGTAGGGGACAGCGTCCCCCGACCGTTCTCTTTCCCCCCGGATTCTGATATGATGATGCCCGTCACGCCCTTTCTGCGCCTATCCTTGTCGGCAGCCGCCGGCTGTCGATCCTGGAATGGCGTGAACGGTGAAACACCCCCTCATTTTCTGTTTCACTTGGTTGCATTTGGTGGTTGGGGGGCCTGTCTGCCCCCCCCCGAATTCAGGCGGCCCTGGCCATGCCGGCGCTGTCCCAGCCGGCACCGGGACGCCAGCGGGATTTGATGCGGCCCTGGTCCAGGGTGAACAGCGACAGCCAACCATTGTCGAACAGGGCCTTTACGCCCGGATGACGGTTCAGGATGTCGGCGATGGCCTGTTCGGGCGCTTCCACCATCACCGACAGGCGCAGGGGGGCATGGGCCAGACCCTCGCCATCATGCACCGCCTGCCAGGGCAGGCCGGCGCGCAGGCGGCCGCCATTGCCTTCCACCACGCCGATCCCGGCCGTGACATTGTGGATCAGCTTGTCGCCGCCGCCGAACAGGTCCGGTGCCACGGCGGACCCGTAATATTGCAGGCTGATCCAGCTGGCCACGACCACCGGGGCCGTCAGGATCAGTTCCAGCGTGCCGAAGCCCGCATCCTCCTGCCAGTTATAGGAATGCAGGAAGGCGCGGCCCTTCAGGTCGCTGCGGGCCGTGACGGCGCGCGGGGCGGCGATGAAGGCGGCGCAGCCGGCCAGACCCCATTCCGGCCGCACCTCCGCCCAGTTGCGGGCGCGTGCGGCCAGATTGGTGCCCGTGGCACCGGGCAGGCGGGCGGCGCGTTCGATCCGGTTCTGGCGGGCGGCCCGGTCCAGCATGTCGCGGGCCTTGGCGATATCGGCCTCATGGCTGCGGCGCGGGGCGTCATTATACAGGGTCACACCGTCGGTGACGGTGTCATGCAGACCGGCCAGGAACAGCGTGTCGGCGGGCAGCTCGACACCATGGGCCGGCAGCCCGGCCCGCGCCTCCGCATCGTTCAACAGTGCCGCCAGCAACCGGGCCGAGACATCGCCCTTATGCCCGCCGCAGGCCCCGCAATGGTAGGCGCTTTCATGCGGGTTATTGGTGACATGGGCACCATGGCCCAACAGCAGGACCAGCCGCCCATGCCCCCTGGTCAGGGACATGGCCTTCAACACGGTGGCCGCCGTCGCCGCCTTGTCCGCCGCCGACAGGCCAGGTGTCAGGACGGGGGCGGCGTCGGGGCCGTTGCTGCGACCCAGACCCAGGGCGTCACGCAGCAGCTTGGCCCCGTAGAAGGGACCGGCGGCCTCCACAAACGCGAAGGAGGAGACGGCGGCCTGCCGGAACCGGCCAAAGGCGCGCACGGCCCGCGCCGCGATGCGCTGGCGGGTGTCCTTGTGCGGGGCGGTGCAGGCATGGGAATGCATGCGCGGCGACAGCAGGACGGGCAACCGGGCCTCGATCAGGTCGGACGCCGTACCCCGGTGCGCCACGGGCAGGCCGAAGAAGCCGGCAAAGCCCAGGGTGGAAATGCCGGGGTCCAGGCTTTCCAGGGCACGGCGGAACGGTTCGGACCGCACATCGATGCAGAAGGCAGCCTGCAGCCAGGGCCGCTCCGCCGCCTGTGTCGGCTCGATACCGGGCAGCAGGGTCGCCAGCCCCCGCTGATGTGCGCGTTCGGCGGCTTGTTGCAGGATGCAGTCGATCACCATGTCGGCATCGGGTTCGACGGGCCGTGCATGGGCGGCCACCACACCCTCCCATTCCGCGCGCAGCGACGGCAGCTGGGTCAGCAGCGCCTCTTCCCAGATCAGGCGGATGGACAGAAGATCGGTCAGGGTGCCGTCGCTGCCGCCCGACAGTTCGGCCTGCCACAGCAGCCAGCGCGCATGCTGGGCCCAGCCGCCCAGATCGACCAGCAGCCGATGGAAGGCCGTCCCGGCGGCGGCACCGTCCAGACCCAGGCTGTCGGCGGCCCGCAGCAAGGCGCGCTCCGGCGTGTCCGGACTGGCCGCCACATGCCGGCAGAAGCCGGACAGGCCCGCCAGTTCCGGCGTAAGGTCATGCGTCGCCCATTCCCGCCAGGCGGCAAAGGCCGAGGCACCGGGGGCCGGCGTCCACAGCGCCTGCCCCCGGTCGAAATAGCCGGCGGCCCACAGGCCGACACAGCGCGCGATGATGGCGGGCCAGTCGGTGCCGGTGGCCCGCGCCGCCAGATCGGCAACGGTGGGCAGCAGGCGCGGGCTGTTCCCGTCCAACCGCAAGGCCACGTTCAGCGCCGACAGGCTGGCTGGCTTCAGCGGGTGGGTGCAGTCGTCCAGGGCCGCCTGAAGGTCGGCCTCAATGATCTCGCCCTTATCAACCATGGCCGCATAGGCGGGGCGGGCCTGGGTCAGCCTCACCCCGCCGACCCGTGCCAGCCGCGCACTGGCCTGGGCCAGATCCTCGCCCGTCTGGCCCAGGAAGGGGTTGACGGCGACGGTGGCGTCCAGGGGGAAGGATGGCGGGATGGCCCGCACGGCCCCATTGGCGGCGGCGAACAGCGCCTTGGCCGGTGCTGGGGAGATGTCGGGCAGTTGCTGGAACATGGCTCTTCTCCAGGTGATACTGGCGGTCTCTTGGTGGCGATTTGGTAGCGCGGATTAGGCGTCAGCCGTAATCCGCGGGAACCCCGTCTTCGGCGTCGCTCCGCGGATTACGCTTCGCTAATCCGCGCTACGATCGCCCCTTGCCCAGTTCAGGCGCGGAACCCGCCGATCAGGCGGTCAAAGGCGGCGTTGAGGTAGAAGCCGTTGGCGACATGCACCCGCAGGCCGGCGGCGGCCGGATGGTGTGCCCAGTGGGGGAACAGGGCCTGCGCCACGGCCACCACACCGAAGGACAGGACCGTCAGGGCAATCAGCGCCCATTCCAGGGGGCCAGCGTCGGGCACGCCAGGCAGAGCGCCATTGACCACCAGGATCGCCAGCGACTGGAACCCGAAATAGGCCAGCGTGGCGGCGGCAGAGGCCGTCAGGGTGCGCCGGGTCAGGGCGCGCGGGGCCGCATCGGCCAGACCTTGAGCCACGAGATAGGCGACACCGAACACCAGGATCGCCCCCAGCGCCAGGGCCTGCGGCGATTTCGGTCCCCAGATCAGGGTGAAGCCGACAGCGACCATGCCATAAAGCGCCAGGGCCAGCAGGAAGGCACGCGCCACCGCAGCAAGTCCCGGCGTCGCTACCGCGCCGGGCCGCCGAACCTCCTTCACCGCCGCCACGGCACCGCCCGACGACAGGAAGGCATGTGCCTTATAGAGAGAGTGGGCCACGATATGCAGCAGGGCCAGCGGCCACAGGCCCAGGCCGCATTGCAGCAGCATGAAGCCCATCTGCGCCACCGTGGACCAGGCCAGCGCCGTCTTCACCGCACTCTGCGTCAGCATGACCAGCGCACCAAACAGCGAGGTCAGCCCGCCCAGCAGCACCAGGGCCGCCATCGACCCGGTGCTGCCCTGCACCACCCAGGCAAAGGTGATCAGCAGGAACCCGCCGGAATTGATGATGCCGGCATGCAGCAGGGCCGACACGGGCGTCGGGGCCTCCATCACCTCTGTCAGCCAGCCATGCAGCGGGAAGGACGCCGTCTTCAGCAGGGCCGCCAGGACCAGGAAGCCGACGGCGGCCCCCGCCAGGGCCGGGGTGCTGCCGGCCTTCGCCGCGTCATTGATGGCGGTGATGCTGTCTGTGCCGAACGCGACCCACAGCAGTCCCGCCGCGATGGCGAGTGCCACGTCACCGGCGGCCCAGACCCGCGTGAATTTCGCCGCTGCGCGCTGTGCCGGGGCGCGGTCCGGGTAGAACAGCAGCAACTGACGCAGGACCAGACCGATGGCGATCATGCAGGCGGCCAGCAGCCACAGACTGCCGGCCTGCACCAGCAGCAGCACCAGCGCCAGCACCATCAGCATCAAACCATGAAACCGCCCCTCGCGGTCGGCCCCGTCCAGATAGGTGCGGCTGTAGCGCAGCACAATCCAGCCGATGAAACCGACCAGCGGTGCCATCACCGCCCCGATCATCGACAGGCGCAGCGGTCCCTCGGTGACGGGACCGTCCAGGGCGAACTGTACAGTCCCGGCGATGCACAGGGCAAAGGCCAGCAAGGCCGCGATCTCGGCCAGGGCGGGGATGGGTTTCGGGCGGCGGCCAGGGCGCAACAAGGCAGCAGCCGCCACGACCGCCAAAGCAGCCGGGGCAAGGCTCGACAGGATCATCGACCTCTCCAGGGGGGTATGTGAATTTCCCGACGGTAATAGCCGCTTCATGACTTCCAGAAAATTACATCTTTTGATCGTTAGCGTTCTATTTTATAGAAATAGCCCATGGCTATCCTTAATCTTCACCATCTGCGCCTGTTCCGGGCGGTGGCGCGCAACGGCACCCTGACGGGGGCGGCGCGGCAACTGAACCTGTCGCCATCGGCCCTGTCGACGCAGCTGCGCACCCTGGAGGAGCATCTGGGCCATGACCTGTTCGAACGGCAGGGCAGGGGCCTGATCCTGACGGAGGCGGGGCGCATTGCGCTGGACCATGCGGAAGCGATTTTCCGCACGGCAGAGGATTTGAGCGCCACCCTGCGCAATGCCGCCGGTGGCCGCCGGGCGCTGCGCATCGGCGCGCTGGCGACCTTGTCCCGCAACTTCCAGATCGGGTTTCTGCGCCCGTTGCTGGCCCGCCCGGATGTGGAGATTGTGCTGCGGTCGGGATCGCAGGGGGAGCTGCTGCGCGGGCTGGACGCGCTGGCCCTGGATGTGGTGTTGACCAATCTGGCCCCGCCGCGCGATGCGGCCAGCCCCTATCTGATTTACCCGCTGGATGAACAGCCGGTCAGCCTGATCGCCACACCGGCCCGGCTGGGTCCGGGGCGGGTGGCGCTGGCGGAGCTGTTGACCAGCCACCCGCTGATCCTGCCCACGCCGGAAACGGCGCTGCGGGCGGCCTTTGATGCGCTGGTGGCGCGGCTGGGCGTGACCGTGCGCATCGCGGCGGAGGTGGATGACATGGCCATGATCCGTCTGATGGTGCGCGAAGATGCCGGCATCGCCGTCATCCCTGCCATCGTCGTGCAGGATGAGCTGAGCACCGGCCTGTTGCGCGAGGCGACGACCCTTCCCGGTATGGCCGAAAGCTTCCTCGCCGTTACGCTCGACCGGCGCTTCCCCAACCCGCTGCTGCGGGACCTTCTGGCGCAGCGACGTTAATCTAGCGTCTGCCGATAGCGCTTCACAGCCAGCACAGATACCGCCAGCAGGAAGACCAGCATGGGCCACAGGTCGGGCCAGACCTGTGGAAAGCCGCTGGCCTTCAGCATAACACCGCGCACCACGCGCAGGAAATGCGTCAGGGGCAACCCCTCCCCGATCACCTGCGCCCAGGCGGGCATGCCCCGGAAGGGGAACATGAAGCCGGACATCAGGATCGACGGCAGGAAGAAAAAGAAACTCATCTGCATGGCCTGCAACTGATTACGGGCCAGCGTGGAGAACAGGAAGCCGACAGCCAGGTTGGCCGTGATGAAGATGATCATGCCGCAGATCAGGGCCAGCGGATTGCCCAGCATGGGCACCCCGAACAGCAGGCGTGCTGCCCCCATGATCACCATCACCTGCACAGCGCCCACCAGGATAAAGGGGGCCAGCTTGCCCAGCATCACCTCTGTCGGGCGCACGGGCATGGCCAGCAGGTTCTCCATGGTCCCGCGCTCCCGCTCCCGCGTCACGGCAAGGGCGGTCATGATGATCATGGTCATGGTCAGGATGGTGCCCATCAGGCCCGGCACGATATTATGCTGCGTCAGCCCCTCCGGGTTGTAGCGGCGATGCACGCGCAGCTCCACCGGCCCCGGCGTGGGGGCCAGGGTGGATAGCGGCCCCGTCAGGGTGCCGGCCGTGACGCTGTCCAGAATGCGTTGCAGGGCACCGACGGCGTTACCCGTGGCGGCGGGGTCGGTGGCGTCGGCCATGACCAGCAGGGCCGGGCGTTCGCCGCGCATCAGGTCGGTGCCGAAGCCGGTGGGGATTTCCACGGCGAACTGCACCTTGCCCTGATCCAGCAGCAGGTCCAGCTGTTCCGGGCTGTCGGCGGTCAGGGTCAGTTCGAAATAATTGCTGGTCTGCAAGGCGCTGATGATGGCCCGGCTGAATTCGCTGTTGTCATGGTTCAGCACGGCGGTGGGCAGATGTTTGGGGTCCGCATTGATGGCAAAACCAAACAGCATCAGCTGGATCAACGGGATGCCGACCATCATGGCGAAGGTCAGGCGGTCGCGCTTCATCTGGATAAACTCCTTGATGATGATCGCGACCAGCCGGGCGGGGGAGAAGCGGGGGGACAGGCTGTTCATGCCGCTTGCCCTCCCTTGGGGGCCTTGGCCTGGAAATTGTCCGGTACCGATCCCATCAGATGGATAAAGGCATCCTCCAGCGTGGGATCGCCGCGCCGCCAGTCCAGCCCCGCCTGATCCCGGAAGCGCGCGACGGTGGCGTTCAGGGTAGCGGCATCCGGCCCGCTGACATGCAGGGTATTGCCAAACGGGGCGATCATGCTGACGCCCTTCTGTCCGCGCAGCGCCCGGTCCAGGGCGGCGATATGGTCGGGCGGGCCGGAGACATGCCAGGTGGAGAGGCCGGAGCCGGCCACTACCTCCTCCACCGTTCCATCGGCCAGCAACCTTCCATAGGCAAGGTAAGCGATGCGGTGACAGCGCTCCGCCTCGTCCATGTAATGGGTGCTGACCAGGACGGTCATGCCGTCGGCGGCCAGGGCATGAATCTCGTCCCAGAATTCGCGCCGCGCCTTTGGGTCCACGCCCGCCGTCGGTTCATCCAGCAGCAGCAGCGACGGTTCATGCAGGATACAGGCGGCCAGCGCCAGACGCTGTTTCCAGCCGCCCGACAGGGTGCCCGCCAGTTGATCCTTGCGGTGCGACAGGCCCAACCGGTCCAGCGCCGCCGTCACCCGCCGGGGCCGGTCGGCCAAGGCATAGAGGCGGGCCACGAAATCCAGGTTCTCCTTGATGGTCAGGTCTTCATAGAGGCTGAATTTCTGGGTCATATAGCCGACCCGCTGCTTGATGGCCCAGGCATCGCGGCGGATATCAAAGCCCAGGCAGGTCCCCTCACCGGCATCGGGGACCAGCAGGCCGCACAGCATGCGGATGGTGGTGGTCTTGCCGCTGCCATTGGGCCCCAGGAAGCCGTGGATACGGCCCTTGCCCACGCGCAGGCAGACATTGTCCACCACGGTCCGGTCGCCAAACCGCTTGGTCAGGCCGTGAACATCGATGGCGATGGCGGGGTCTGCGCCTGTCATGGTGCCGGCTCCGCCGAAACCGGCTGTCCGGGGGACAGGGCGGCGGGGTCGGGGGTCAGGGCCGCTTCCACCCGATAGACCAGCTTGGCGCGGGTTTCGCGGCTGTAGATGACAGGCGGTGTATATTCGGCCTCTGCCGCGATGCGGGTGATGCGGGCGGACAGGCCGGGCTTGCAACCGTCGCAACTGACAGACAGCGTGCCGCCCGGTGTCAGGGCCGCCCGCCGCCCCTCAGGTACGAACAGCACCAGCTTCACATGGCCGGGCGGCAGCAGGCTGACCACCACGCCGCCGGCGGGCACCCATTCGCCGGGCCGGCGCACGATATCATCGATCAAAGCGTCGGTCGGGCTGTCGATATGGCGCTGCGACAGTCGCCATTCGGCCTGGGCCAGGGCTGCGCGGGTGGCGGCCACGGCTGCCTCTGCCGCCGCCACCTGATCAGGGCGGGCGGGCAGGCGGGCCGTGGCCAGGGCGGCGCTGGCTTGCTCCAGCCTTGCTGCGGCCTGGGTGGCGGTGGATTGCGCCTGCTCAAGCTTGGCGCGGGCAGCGACATTGTCGGCGGCCAGGGATTTCTGCCGCTCCAGATCCTGGCGGGCCAGCTTCAGGGCGGCGTCGGCCTGTCGGCGTTGCGCCTCCAGCCCCGCGATCTCTTCCGCCCGCGCCCCCTGGCGGCGGTCGGCCAGCGCCGCTTCGGCCTGGGCCAGCCCGGCCTTCGCCTCTGCCAGCGCTGCCTGCGCGGCGGTGTCTTCCAAGGTGAAAAGGGGCTGGCCTTTCTTGACCAATGTCCCCTCTGTCACAGGAACCGCGCTGATCCAGGCGGCTTCCGGTGCGGCGATGCGCAGATAGTCACCCTCGACATAGCCCTGGAATGCGCCCGTATCGCTGGACGGGCCGCAGGCGGCGAGGGGGAGCAGCAGGGCGAGGGGAAGCAGGCGGCGGATCATGAGGCACCTCCGGTGCGCGCACCCATGGCACCCCCGGTGCCGTTTGGGGCCTTTATAGAATTCAAGAACAGGTCGGCATGGGTGGATAGCAGCCGGTCGATGGGCATCGGCGTGTCTTCCACCGGCGCGAAGGTGGTCTGCCACAGGGCCGTCAGCACGATGGGACCCAGGAACAGGCGCGCCAGGATTTCCAGGTCGGGCAGGGGCCGGAACTCCCCCCTCTCAACCCCTTCGCGAAACAGGGAGGTCAGCAGCGCCTGACCCCGCCCGATGACCTCCCGCCGGTAAAAACGGGCCATGTCGGGGAAGTTCCCGGCCTCTGCCAGCACCAGTTTTGGGATGGCCACCAGTTTGGGATCGGCCAGCACCTGGCCCAGCATGGACAGGATGGCGCGCAACTTCGCCTCGGCACCCAGACCGGCCGTGGTGTTCGACAGCTCCACCGCCGCGATACGGGGCAGCAGCGTTTCACGCACCAGCGCCTCGAACACCGCCTCCTTGGAGGGGAAGTAGAGATAGAAGGTGCCCTTCGCGACGCCGGCCCGGCGGGCGATATCGTCCATGCGCGTGGCGGCGAAGCCCTTCTCCACGAAGCAATCCAGGGCGGCGGACAGCAGTTCGGCGGGTCGCGCCTGTTTGCGGCGGGTCCGGGGGCGGGGCAGATCGTTCATTCACCAACCTAATTACTGAACGGTCAGTCATTATTGACGCCAATCGGCGGCAGAGTCAAGGGCGCCCCCAATGCTATCGATATCGTGAAAAAATCGGGCTTGAATGTTTCGACTTTGGTCGTGTATGCCACGATTTGTTGCATCAACCATTTGCTATTAAATGTATTTTAGCATTTCCTTAACCTTCGCCCGGCAAATGGATGCCAAGCCAACTGATGGAGCCGCCCATGGAAAATACCATCGCTGAGCGAGAAGAACGTCTGGCCTTTGTGGGTATTGATGCCGGGGTGCGGGCTTCACTGGCCGCAGTGCGACCCCAAATCGCGGCGGTGCTGCCAGGGATCATCGACGCGTTCTATGCCGATCTCCGACGCTGGCCGGAGATGATGAAGATGTTCCGCAATGATGCAGCACTGCGCCATGCGCGCGACCGTCAGTTGGAACATTGGCTGAACCTGTTCACGGGCCGTTTCGACGAGGGCTATTTCAGCAGCGTGAAGGCCATCGGGCGCGTGCATTCCGTACTGGGGTTGGAGCCGCGCTGGTATATGGGCGCTTACGCCACGACCCTGTCGCGGCTGTATAAGGCGCTGGTGACGGGGTCCAGCAGCCGCTGGCAACCGGCCCAGGCTGAGGCGAAACTGGCAGAGACCATGCGCGCCATCAATCTGGCCGTGATGCTGGACATGGATATGGTCATCTCAGTCTATCTGGACGAGAACGCAGCCCGCCATGCCCGGCAGCTGGATGAAATCTCCGGCCGCCTGGATGCCCATGTCCGCCATATGGTGGATGGCGTGGCGCAGGCGGCGACGCAGTTGGATGGCAGCGCCCGGCAGATGCGGCAATCAGTGACGGAAACCACCGATCTGGCCCGTGCCGCGCAGACGGCTGCCGATCGCGCCACCGACAATGTCAGCACGGTCGCCTCGGCGTCGGAGGAACTGTCCGCCTCCATCGGGGAGATCGTGAACCAGGTGTCGCGGTCGACCAGCGTGGCGCGTGAGGCGGTGGTGGAGGCCGGCAATGCCGACGCCACCATCGGCGCTCTGGCCGAGGCGGCGGGACGCATCAATCAGGTCGTGGACCTGATCGCGGACATTGCCGAACAGACCAACCTTCTGGCCCTCAACGCCACCATTGAGGCAGCGCGGGCGGGCGAGGCGGGCAAGGGTTTCGCCGTGGTCGCGGGTGAGGTCAAGCAACTGGCCAGTCAGACGGCCCGCGCGACAGAGGATATTGCGCGGCAGGTCGCGGAGATGCAGGGCCGCATGGGCAAGGCGGTGGACGCCATCGCCGCCATCGACCGCACCATCCGCGAGATGGACCAGATTTCTGGCACCATCGCCGCTGCCATGGAACAGCAAGGGGCCGCCACCAAGGAAATCGCCCGCAATGTGCAGATGGCGGCCATGGCGACGGCTGAGGTGGGTGAGAATGTGTCCGGCGTGTCGGGTGCCGCCGATGCCGTTGGTACGGCTGCGGGCGAGGTGGGCCATGCCTCGGCCATCCTGTCGCAGGAGGCCGAGGGGCTGCGCCATGGGTTTGACAGTTTCATTGCGGAACTGCGTGGGGCAAAATAAGAATAAGCTGATGTTCTAACCCACTGTCGGAAACTGATAATTTCCCGCCGCCCGCGCGATGCCGCTTCTGGTTTCTCACGCTTGGCTGTATGATTGTGCCGGGAAGGGGTTGCCCGTCGTGGCAACAGGAGGGCGCGATGGATCGACAGGCCCGTACCGGCTATGGCGTGGCGGCGTTGCTGCTGCTGTCGGGTTGCGCCCTGTTGGCCGGCGGCATCTTCAAGGTTATTCCGCAGCCGGAACGACCCTTGCAGATCGGTACCAATCTCTGGCTGGGCTATGAGCCGTTCCATCTGGCCCGTGCCGCCGGGCACCTGCCGGAAGATGTGACGCTGGTGGAGGCGCGGTCGTCGCCGGCCCTGATGGAGGCCCTGTCGTCCGGCAGCCTGGATGGTGCGGCCCTGACCATGGATGAGGTGATGCGGCTGGAGGCGGCGGGACGGCCCATGGCGATCCTGGCCGTCCTGGACATCTCACGCGGGGCCGATGTCGTTCTGGCCCGGTCGGGTGACGTGGCGCAGGCGTCCCTTGCCGGAAAACGCATCGGGGTGGAAACCGAAGGGGTCGGTGCCTTTGTCCTGCACCGGTTCCTGGAACGCCGTGGCGTGTTGCCGGCACAGGTGCAGGTGGTGCAGGTGGCGGCGGGCGACCACGAAGAGGCGTTCGCCAAGCACAAGCTTGATTATCTGGTCAGCTATGAACCGCTGGTCGGTCGGCTGGAAGGGCGTGGGGCCGTTCGCGTCTTCGACAGCGCCGCCATCGCGGGTGAAGTGGTGGATGTGCTGGCCCTGCGCCGGGACCGGTTGGCGGGGCGTGACGAAGCGCTGCGACGGCTCTTGTCTGCCTGGTACCGCGGTGTCGGTATGTTGACGGGTGGGCAACCGGAATGGCTGGACCGGGTCGCACAGCGGCAGGGCATGACGCGCGAACAGCTGGCCCGTGTGCTGTCGGGCCTGGATTTCCCCGACAGCACCGGCAGCCAGGCCCTGCTGGCACCGGGTACGCGGGCGCTGGAGCCGGTGCGCCGCTGGCTGATGGCGGCGGGGCAGACGCAAGGACCGGTCGATCCCCTTCTCGACCCGACATATCTGCCGCGATAGGGGGACGCCATGATGCAGCCCACCCTTCTGCGCCTCATGCTGTTCCCGCCGCTGCTGGGCGTGGTCCTGATCGGGTTGGCGGTCTGGCTTCTGGCCTATCCCGCTATGATCCATGATGTGGTGGAACGCGAAAGGCAGGCCTTTGCCCAGACAGGGGCCGCCATGGCGTCGGAAATATCGCACCATGTCGAAGGACCGGACGGGATGGATGTCGATGCCATCGACAGGGCCGCCCTGCGCACCCGTGCCGACCATGTCTTTCTGATCGGCAAGGATGACCGGCTGAGTTTCGCCAACAACATCCTGTTCCAGGATACCAGCCTTTCAACCCTGGATCTGGTGCCGACCCCGTTGCGCAAGGCGGTTGCCGAACGCGCCTGCGGGCGCGGGCTGGTGCTGGGCGATGGGGAGAAATGGGTGGCGGGCTGCTGGCCCGTGACGGACGGGGTCCGTCTGTCCGGCGCGTCCAGCCCGCTGGCCGGGTATCTGGTCCTGGTGCGGCGTATCGACTGGGTCATGGCGCAGGCCCGCGCCGACCTGTTGAACCAGAGCCTGATCCTGGGCGGCGTGCTGCTGGTGCTGGTCGGGCTGCTGCTGTTCCTGTCGGTGCGGCTCATCATTGTGCCGGTTGCCAGCATGGCGACCCGCCTGTCGCGCGTCGGGGGCGGGGATGAACCGCTGCGCCTGCCCTCCCGCACCGGCATCCGGGAATTGCGCGATTTCACGCTGGTGCTGAACCACGCCCTGTCGGCCCTGCGTCGGCGGGAGCGGGAATTGCAGTCGATCCTGGATACAGCCGTGGACGGGATCATTACCATCGATGCCAATGGCACCATCCTGCAGGCCAACCGCGCCGTGGGGCAGCTGTTCGGCCATCCTGTGGAAATGCTGATCGGTCGCAACATCACCATGCTGATGACGGACCATGACAGCGGCAGCCACGACCAATATGTCCGCTCCTACATGGATACCGGTCAGGCCCGGGTCATCGGCAAGGGACGGGAAGTGGTGGCGAAGCGGGCCGATGGCTCCACCTTTCTGGCCTGGCTGTCGGTGGGGCGGTTGGAACTGAGCAGCGGTCTGCATTTCACCGCCGTGATGCGCGATGTGACGGCGGAGCGCGAGGCGGAGATCGCCATGCACCGGCTGGCGCATCGCGATCTTGACCTTGATCTGCTGAACCGCCGGTCCTGGACAGCGGAACTGCCGGGCCTGCTGGAACAGGGGGCGGATGGGGAAGGGTTCTGGGTGTTGCTGGCCCATGTCCGCAATCTGGATGATCTGGTGGTAACCTTCGGCCCGCAGGTGGAAACGCCTGTCATGGGCGCCATCAACCGCCGCATCCAGGAATTGCTGAACCATTGCGAGCTGTCGGCCCGCCTGACGCGGACACAGTTGGCCTATGCTGTCGCGACACCGGGCGGGGAGGCCGATCCTTATCTGACCGCGACCCTGTCGGTGGCCTTCCGTGACGGGGTCGATCTGGGCGGGCTGTCCATGCTGCCTGATGTGCATTTCGTCGTCCTGCCCCGCGCCCAGGCCTATGAAAGCCGGGAGGCGCTGCTGCTGGCCCAGGATGCCGGTGCCAGTTGGGCCACGCAGACGGCGGATCAGCGGGCCAGCCCCGTCGTCACCTATGATGATCAGGTGGCGGGTGCCATCCGGGAACGCACGGCAGTGGCCGCCGAACTGCCCGCCGCCATCGCCACCGGCCTGCTGTACCCCGTCTTCCAGCCGCAGGTTCGGTTGCGCGACGGCAGCGTGCGGGGGGTGGAGACGCTGGTGCGCTGGCGGCGTGCGGACAGCAGGCCGGGGCCTGGGCCAGCCTTGTTCATTCCGGTGGCGGAACGGATTGGGCTGGTGGGGGATATCGACCGGCTGGTGGCCAAGCGCACTTTGGAGCATCTGTCATCCGGCGGGCTGGGCCTGCCGCGTGATGCCGTCATCTCCATCAATGCCTCGGTCAAGGAACTGGCCGATCCCATCTGGCTGGATGGGCTGATGGATATCGTGCATCAGGCTGGCGTTCCCACGGGCCGGCTGGAGATCGAGGTGACGGAAACGGCGGTGATGGAGAATCTGGACCGGACGGCCGGCGTCCTGGCCCGGCTGCGCGCGGCGGGGGTAAAGGTGGCGATCGATGATTTCGGTGCCGGCTATGCCTCGCTTTCCTACCTGAAGCATCTGCCCGCCGACCTGATCAAGATCGATCAGGGCTTCATCCGCGATCTGGCCGACAGCCGCCGGTCGCGCCACATTGTCGGCTCCGTCATCACCCTGGCCCATGATCTGGGCATGGAGGTGGTGGCGGAAGGGGTGGAGAATGAGGAGACCGCCGCCATCCTGACGGAACTTGGCTGCGATATCGGCCAGGGCTGGCATTTCGGTCGCCCGATGGAGGCCGAAGCACTGGCGGCGTTTGTGGCGGGGCGGACGTGATCCGGTTCTATTCCACCGGGATCGTGCTTTCCCGCTTTACCAGCTTATAGGCCAGCAGCTTCTGTTCCGGCCCGTCGCTGCTGCGGCCGGGTTGCCATTTGTTGCGCATGGCGTTGGCCAGGGCGGCCACGGCGGCCTTGCCCATGGCGGCGATGGGCTGACGGATGGTGGTCAGCGGCGGCCAGACGGTGGTGGCGATCAGCGTATCGTCGAAACCGGCCACCGACAGGTCGCCCGGCACATCCAGATGCAGCCGGTGCGCGACAGAGATCGTGGCGGCGGCCATATCGTCATTAGCGGCGAAGATGGCGGTGGGACGCGGGTTGCTATCCAGCAGTTTTTCCGCCGCCTCCAGACCTGACGCGTAATCATACTGGCCCTGTTCGACCAGGATGTCGGCGGGTTTCAGCCCGGCCTCGGTACAGGCATCCATGAAACCATGGTAGCGCATGTCCGACGCCGACTGGTTCTTGTTGCCCTTGATATAGCCCAGGCGGCGATGGCCCAGGCCAATCAGATGCTCCGTCATCTGCTTGGATGCGGCGTAATTATCGATGCGGATGGTGGGCAGGTGCGGGTTGGGCCGACCCGTCGCCACGGCCACGGCCAGCACATTGGCCTCTTCCAGCATGGTCAGGATGGGCTTGGACTCGCACAAGGGCGGCGGCAGGATGAAGGCATTGACGCCGCCGGCCAGCAGCTTGGTCACCGAGGCGGTGGCCTTGGCCGTGCCGGCGCATTTCTCCACCACCAGCTGGTGGCCCTCACGGCTGCTTTCATCCAGCGCGCCGACCAGGAATTCCGACAGATAGGCGCTGGACGGGTTGGAATAAAGCAGGCCGATGCGCAACACCTCTGAGCCGGCCAGACGGCGGGCGGCGGGGTTGGGCGTGTAGTTCAGTTCCTTGATCGCCGCTTCGACCAGGGCGCGGGTATTCTCGTTGACCTTGTCATCCTTGTTGATGACGCGCGACACCGTCATGGATGAAACACCGGCACGGGCCGCCACCTCACGGATGGTCACCGCCTGGGTACCGCGCCGCCGTTGTCTTTCCATGTTACCCCCTGGACCTTGAACCGCCCCTTTATCGGCCCGCCGGGCAGGCGGTGCAACCAATTCGTGGGGCGGACAGGGTTGATATCCCGTCCGCCCCACGCCGGCGCATCAACCTTCCATCTTCTCCAGCTCCCGACCCTTCGTCTCATGCACCATGGCGCGGACGAAGAAGAAGGAGATGAGCGCGAAGAAGGCGTAGAAGCCGTAGGCACCCGTCAGGCCGATGCTGGTCAGCATGATGGGGAAGGTCATGGTGATGCCGAAATTGGCCGTCCACTGGGCAAAGCCCGACACGGCCAGACCAGAGCCACGGATCTGGTTGGGGAACATCTCCCCCAGCATGACCCACATGACGGGGCCCCAGGAGAAGTTGAACAAAACCGCATAGGCATTGGCGCTGATCAGAGCGATCAGGCCGACATTGTCGGACAGGTGCAGCTTGCCATCGACGATGGAACCCGACGCGAAGCAGGCGACCATGATGCCCAGGGTGATGGCCATGCCCGCCGACCCGATGGCCAGCAGCGGCTTGCGCCCCAGCTTGTCCACCAGCGCCATGGAGGCAAGGCAGCCCAGGATGGACAAGGCACCCGACAGGATGTTGATGCGCAGGGCGTCGGCCTCAGAGAAGCCCACAGCCTGCCACAGGACGGCACCGTAATAGAACACGACATTGATGCCGACCAGCTGCTGGAACACGGCCAGACCGATGCCGACCCAGACGATGGGGCGGACCTTGCCCGACGCCTTGTCGATCAGGTCGGACAGCTTGGGCTTGTGATGGTCCTGGGCCAGGCTTTCGCGGATTTCGATGACCTTGGCGGCACCGGCGGCGGGGCCGAACAGGCGGGTCAGCACGGCCCTGGCCTCATCCTCGCGGCCCTTCACCACCAGATAGCGCGGGCTTTCCGGGATGATCAGCAGGGCCAGGAAGAACAGGCTGGCCGGGATGATCTGTGCCCAGAACATCCAGCGCCAAGCCTCATAACCCAGCCAGAACGGCTCCGTCGAGCCGCCGGCATAATGGGCGATCAGGTAATTGCCCAGAAAGGCCCCGGTCAGACCGGAGATGATCATGATCTGCTGCACCGAGGACAGGCGGCCCCGGATGGAGGCCGGGGTCACTTCGGAAATATAGGCCGGCGAAAGGACGGAGGCCGCACCCACCGCCAGACCGCCGATCAGGCGGGCCAGGACGAAGACGGTAGAACTGTGGGCGGCACCGGTACCGATGGCGGACAGGATGAACAGCAGGGCCGCGATCATCATCATATTGCGGCGGCCCATGATGTCGGCCAGCCGCGCGGCGCTGAACGCACCGGCGGCACAGCCCAGCAGGATCGACGCGACATTGAAGCCGGTATCGATACTGTCGGAATTGAAGGCCTTCTTCAGACCTTCCACGGTGCCGTTGATGACGCCACTGTCATAGCCGAACATGAAGCCGCCGATGGTCGCCACCGCCACAATGGCGGCGACATATCCCATGTTGACCTGTTCCTCCTGGGAACCGCTCATCACTGTCTCCTTGTTGTTGTTCGGCCCCGGCGAACCGGGACCTTCCCCCCGAAACGCACTAATCTCAGTGATTGTGGCGCGGCGTTTCATCCGCCACGCCACGGTACTTCAGGGCCATTTCCAGGCAGCCGCCGCTGTCCAGCTGGCCCACATGATCGCGGTAAAGCTCCTGCCACGGCGTCTTGGAGGCCGGGATGGGCGGGGCGGGGTCTTCGGCCCGTCGGCGCGCCAGCTCGGCCTCAGCCACCACCATGTCGCAGGTGCCCTTGTTGATATCGAGCCGGATGATGTCGCCCGTGCGCAGCAGCGCCAGACCACCGCCCGCCGCCGATTCCGGGCTGGCATTCAGGATGGACGGGCTGTCGGACGTGCCCGACTGCCGCCCGTCGCCAATGGTGGGCAGGCTTTTGATGCCGCGCTTCAGCAGGGCATCGGGTGGCTGCATGTTCACCACTTCTGCCGAGCCAGGGAAGCCCAGGGGGCCGGCCCCGCGCACCACCAGGATGCAGTTCTCGTCGATCGCCAGCGACGGATCATTGATGCGCTCGTGATAATCGTCCGGCCCGTCAAAGACGATCGCGCGGCCCTCATACACGCCCTCATGACCGGGCCGCGACAGATAGCGCTGACGGAAATCGTCAGAGATCACCGACGTCTTCATGATGGCGAAGTCGAACAGATTGCCCTTCAGCACCAGGAAGCCGGCGCGGGTCATAAGCGGCTTGTCATACGGGAAGATGACTTCCCGGTCGTTCGTTTCCCGGCCTTGGATATTCTCTGCAATGGGTTTGCCAGTGACGGTCAGGCAGGTAGTGTCGATCTTGCCCGCCCCCGCCAGTTCGCACAGAACCGCCGGCACGCCGCCGGCGCGGTGGAAGCGTTCGCCCAGGTACTTGCCGGCGGGCTGTAGGTTCACCAGCAGCGGCACGTCATAGCCATAAGTGCGCCAGTCATCATGCGTGATTTCGATCCCGGCATGGCGGGCCATGGCCACGATATGCGGCTGGGCATTGGTCGATCCGCCGATGGCGGCATTGGCGACGATGGCGTTGATGAAGGACTGGCGCGTCAGGATCTTGGACGGGCGCAGGTCCTCATAGGCCATCTCCACGATGCGCACACCGGTCTCATACGCCATCTGGCCGCGTTCGCGGTAAGGGGCGGGGATGGCGGCACAGCCGGGCAGGGACAGGCCCAGCACCTCGGCAATGGCGTTCATCGTGCTGGCCGTGCCCATGGTGTTGCAATGCCCGGCGGAGGGGGCCGACGCGGCGGCCAGTTCCAGGAACTCCTCTTCCGTGATCTCACCGGCGGCAAGACGGCGGCGACCGCGCCAGATGACGGTGCCAGACCCGACCAGATCGCCCTCGAACCAGCCATCCAGCATCGGCCCGCCCGACAGCACAATGGCCGGGATGTCGACCGTACTGGCCGCCATCACGCCCGACGGCGTGGTCTTGTCACAGCCGGTGGTCAGGACAACCGCATCAATAGGGTAGCCGTGCAGCACCTCCACAAGGCCCAGATAGGCGAGGTTGCGGTCCAGCGCCGCCGTGGGCCGGCGGCAATTCTCAAAGATCGGGTGGACCGGGAATTCGAACGGAATGCCGCCCGCATCGCGGATGCCGTCGCGCGTGCGTTTGGCCAGTTCCACATGGATGCGGTTACAGGGGCTAAGGTCCGACCCCGTCTGTGCGATGCCGATGATGGGCTTGCCCGATCGCAATTCCTTGGGCGTCAGGCCGTAATTCATGAAGCGTTCGAGATACAGCGCTGTCATGTCGGCACGGCCCGGCGCGTCGAACCATTCGCGGGACCGGAAACGGCGGGGGGCGTTGTTATCGCTGCTCATGCGCGGACCTTTGCGGGCGGAAGTCCCGCCACAGGGCTTTGGAAGGTGAAAAGACCGCCGGCCAGCGGCTGTTCCGCCAGTTGCTGCGCCGACAGGCCCTTGTTGGCGGTGGTGGCATAGACTGTCTTCAGGTCCGGGCCGCCAAAGGCCAGCTTGGTGATGCTGGAAACGGGGAAACGCACAAATCCCAGCAGCGTGCCATCCGGCGCGTAGCGGCGGATGCCCCAGCCGAAGAACAGCCCGGTCCAGACACAGCCCTCGGCATCCACGGCCATGCCGTCGGGATAGCCTTCATCCTTGCCGATCTTCGCGAACACGCGGCGGTTGGCGATAGAGCCGTCCGCCTGGATGTCGGCGGCGTACAGCGTCTGACCCAGGGTGTCGGTATGGTACAGGATCTTGCCATCCGGGCTGGTCGCCGGGCCGTTGGTGATGCAGATACCGTCCAGCACCCGCACCGGGTCGCCGCCGGTCCAGTGGTAGAAGGCGCCGCTGTCGGCCTTCTCCCCATCATCCATGCTGCCGAACCAGACACGGCCCGTGGCATCGGTGAAACCGTCATTCAGGCGGTTGCCCACACGGTCGGCCTCGACACTGGTCAGCCTGGTGAAGCTGCCCGTTTCCGGGGCGAAATGGTACAGCCCGAACGGCATCCCCACCACCAGCCCGCCCGAGGCACGGGGCAGGACAAAGCCCGGCTGGTCCGGCGTGTTCCAGGTGTCGCGCGCACCTGTGGCCGGGTTGAAGCCGTGGATATGCTTCTTCTTGATATCCACAAACCACAGCACGGATGCCGCCGCATCCCAGCACGCCCCTTCCAGAAGCGTGCCGCCCAGTTCCCAAAGGCATTCCGGCTTGATGAATGAGAGATCGGTCATCGCCACCCCGCATCGACGAAGTAATTATGCGCGGTACAGAGCCGCGCGTCGTCGGACGCCAGGAATAGCACCATTGCCGCGATGTCGCGCGGTTCAACACGCTGCTTCAGGCATTGCAGGCCCAGCATGCGGGCCTCTTCCTCTGGATTGTGCCAGAGGCGCATCTGGCGCGGGGTCTTCACGCCACCCGGCACGACGCAGGTGACGCGGATATTATCCTCGCCCAGATCGCGGGCCAGCGCGCGGGTCATGCCCTCAATCGCGGCCTTGGCTGTCTGGTACAGGGTGATTTCCGGCAAGGCCAGATGCCAGGAGATGGAGCCAAGATTGATGATGGCACCGCCGCCATTGGCCTTCATCGATGGGGCCACGGCCTGGGCCGCGAAGAACAGGTGACGCAGGTTCACCGCCATGCGGTTATCCCAGTATTCCGGCGTCACCTCTTCCACCTTGTGGCGGTCGTCATTGGCGGCATTGTTGACCAGGATATCGATACCACCCTCGACCGCGACAATGCCGTCGATGGTGGATTTAACGGCGTCAAGGTCGGTCAGGTCACAGCGCTGGAAACGCGGCGGCACCTCGGCACCAGCCAAGCTGGCCACCAACTCCTCGCTGTCCTGCACCGCCACGTCGACGAAATGAACGCGCGCCCCCTGTCGGACGAACGCCTCCACCATTCCGGCACCGATGCCGGAACCGCCGCCGGTGATCAGCACCCGCTTTCCGCGCAGGCTAGGGTAAATCGCATGGGTCATGATGGGTAATCCGGGGTGGGGCGTTGCATTGACAGATCGGGGAAGGGCATCGGTGATCAGGCGCGCAGCAGGCCGCGACGGGCCAGATTGCGCATCAGATCGCCGATGCCGAAGGTCCATTCCGGTGCCTCGTGGCAACCGACGACCTTGTTGGACAGACTGCCAAGACGGGGGCTGGCGATCGTGACAATGTCGCCTTTCTTGTGGGTGAAGCCCTTGCCGGGCGCGTCGCGGTCATCGATGGGCGCGAACAGCGTGCCCATGAACAGCACGAAACCGTCCGGGTACTGGTGGTTCTTTGAGATGGTCTGGCTGACCAGATCCAGCGGGTCGCGGCTGATGAAGGCCATGTTGGATTTGCCGTTCAGGACAAACCCATCCTCGCCCGTCACGCTCACCGTCACCTCGGCGTTGCGGACATCATCGATGGTGAAGGTCGCATCGAACAGGCGGATGAAGGGGCCGAGCGCGCAGGACGCGTTATTGTCCTTGGCCTTGGATAGAAGCAGGGCCGACCGCCCCTCGAAATCCCGCAGGTTGACGTCATTGCCGAGCGTCGCGCCATGCACCCGGCCTTTGCCGTCAACAGCCAGCGCCAGCTCCGGCTCCGGATTGTTCCAGTCGCTGTCCGACCGCACGCCGATATAGGCACCCCAGCCGACCGATGACAGGGTCGGGCCCTTGGTGAAAATCTCTGCATCCGGGCCGATGGCGACCTCCAGATACTGCGACCACAGGCCATCGGCGATCAGCGCCTGCTTCAGCGAGGCGGCCTCCGCCGATCCCGGCTTGACGGCGCGCAGGTCCGTGCCGATGCGGGCCGACAGGTCAGCCCGGATGGCGTTGGCCTTGGCGTAGTCGCCCCGCGCCCGCTCCTCGATCACGCGCTCCAGCGCCGATACAGCGAAGGTGACGCCGGCGGCCTTGATGCAGTGCAGGTCGATGGGGGGCAGCAGGGTCGGGGCACCGGGCAAAGGTTCCCCCCACTGCAACGCCACCTTCAGGGCCGACACATCGCCCAGATCGGTGCCGCCATCGGGCAGGGCACCGTCGGGCAGACCGTTCAACAGGTCGGAAACCGTCGGGGCCTGCGCCGAAAGATCGTGCAGCCGTCCGCCCTTGATCAGCACCGGGGTCGGCCCCTGTCCGAAATCCATCCGCCCCAGCAATTGCGCATCGCGCCAATCGGCAGGCAGAAAATCGGTCAGCGAGGCGGGAACAGGGCTGGCGGACATTGTCAAAAAACTCCCTGGATGGGGCAACAAGTTTAGCGGCTGCATAAGGGAATTGATAGCGGTAACAGGTCGGCGCTGCGAAGTTACGTGAAATAGAGGGGGAGGTAACGGTTCCTCCCCCATTACACGCAGCGTCGTTCTTGCTTAAACCACTTTCAATTGGACCGACTTCAACTCGACAGAGTCGAATCCGGCACTGATGGTAAAGGTGCCCGGTTCCACCACCCGCTTCATGTCGATATTCCAGATCGACAGGTCTTCGGGCGTCAGGGTGAAGCGGACGGTCGTGCTGGCACCCGCCGCCAAGGTCACACGCTGGAACCGCTTCAGCTCCTTGACGGGCCTGGTGACCGACGCTTCGTCGTCGCGCAGATAAATCTGCACCACCTGATCGGCGGTGACGGAGCCGGTATTGCGGATGGTGACGGAGATATCGACGCTGTCGGCCACACCGATCTGGCCGCGCGACAGGGTCGGCGCGTCCATCGTGAAGGTCGAATAGGTGAGGCCAAACCCGAACGGGAACAAAGGCGTCACATCATCGAACAGGTAGCCGCGCCGCGCCGACGGCTTGGCATTGTAATAGACGGGCAACTGGCCCACAGAACGCGGGATGGTGATGGGCAGTTTACCGCCCGGCGAGACCTTGCCGAACATCACGTCCGCCACGCCATTGCCCGTCTCCTGCCCCAGATACCAGCCTTCGATCAGGGCATCGGCCTTTTCCACCAGCCGATTGACAGCCAGCGGGCGGCCATTCAGCAGCAGCACGATGACCTTCTTGCCCGTCTTGAACATGGCCTCGGCCAGATCGGACTGTCGGCCATACAGGTCGAGCGAGGCGCGGTCGCCCAGATGGGTCTTGGCCCAGGCTTCACGGCTCAACTGCTCATTCTCGCCCAGCACCAACAGGATGGTGTCGGCCTTGGCGGCCTTGGTCACGGCCTCCGCGATCAGGGCGTCGTTCTCGGCGTCGGGGATTGGTTCGACCTTGTCCTCCTCCCAGACACGTTGCCGGGTCAGGCGCACACCCTCGGCATAGTCAACCTTCAGGTTCTTGCCGGCGGCGGCGGTCAGACCCTCGACCACCGACACGACCTTGCGCGGCACTTCGGAATAGCCGCCGATGGGCGTGTCCTTGGCATGGGTGCCGACCACCAGCAGGGTGCCCGTGGCGGCCGGGTTCAGCGGCAGGGCTTTGTTGGCGTTCTTCAGCAGCACCATCGACCGGGCGGCGGCTTCGCGCGCCAGGGCGATGGCGTCCGGCGTGGCCGTCAGCTTATCCGCCACCTTGGCATCGACATAGGGGTTCTCGAACAGGCCCGCCTCGAACTTCATGCGCAGGATGCGGCGCACGGCGTCGTTGATCTTGGCCTCCGACGCCTTGCCCTCACGCACCAGACCGGGCAGCAGCGGATAGGCTTCCCCATCCGGCAGTTCGACATCCACCCCGGCTTCCAGTGCGCGGACGGCACCATCAGCCAGACCGGACGTCATCTGGTGGACGGTATTCATCTCGCGGATCGCGAAATAATCGCTGACCAGCGCGCCCTGATAGCCCCATTCCTTGCGCAGGACCGTATCCAGCAGCCATTTATTGCCATGGCTGGGCACGCCATCCACCTCGTTATAGGAGGGCATGATGGCGCGGATGGGCAGGTTCTTAACCGCGCGTTCGAACGGCACCAGGAAGTTTTCGCGCAAGGTGCGCTCAGAGATGGGCGCGGGGCCGACATTGGTGCCGCTTTCCGGCTGACCATGGCCCGTCATGTGCTTCAGCGTGACCAGGACCTTGTCCTTGGCCAGCGGCAGGGTCTTGCCCTGGAAACCCTTCATCGCGGCCAGACCCATTTCGGAGACCAGCCACGGGTCTTCGCCATAGGTTTCCTCCGTCCGGCCCCAGCGGGGGTCGCGGACGATATCGACCACGGGGGCCAGCGCCAGATGCACGCCGCGCAGGCGCATTTCGCGCGCGGCCACGCTGAAGATACGCTCCACCATGGCCGTATCCCAGGAGCTGGCCAGCGCCATGGACTGCGGGAAACTGGTGGCACCGCGCGCCACGAAGCCATGCAGCGCTTCTTCGTGGAAGATCAGCGGGATGCCAAGCCGTGTCTGCTCAACCGCCCATTTCTGGGCATCGTTGACGTAAGTTGCGGCCTCCAGCCCCTCACGGTTGATGATATTGGCCTTGGCACCGGCGGCGATGGGCGCGCCATCCTTGTCCACCGCACCGACACGGTCGCCGGGGCGGGAGATCTGGCCCAGCCCGTGGGGGAAGGCCTTGGCGGCGCGCCTGGCGTCAAAACCGCCCTTCTCATTATTGACCAGCTTCTTGTCCTGCCAGATGCCGATCATCTGGGCCACCTTCTCTTCCAGCGTCATGCGCGAAAGAAGGTCTTCGATCCGCTGATCGATGGGCAGGGCAGGATTGCGATAGGGTTCCTTGCCAGCGGCAAAGGCAATGGTGGCGGGGACGGCCGCGGCGGAGGTAAGCGCCAGCAGGCTGGCGCCGAACAGTCGGCGTGACAGCTTCGGTGTCGTCACTGAATTTTCCTCCCGGTAACTTTGCTCTAACGTCGCCCTCTGTTGGGGCGATGGTAGCGCTATCATTGGGTACATTGATGTGGTTGTCAATGCGGGTGTTAGCGATCACTTCACCTGCGCTTCGAACGGTCCCGGCGGCTGCCGGGCGCTGTCCTGGAGGTTGCAGATGGGGCTGTCGGCCCAGCAATAGCGCACGCGTACCGCCGGTCCGCCACCCACGGGCAGGGTGACGGTATCGCCCTTCAACTCAGCATCGACGAAGCGGCAGGTGCCCGGCCCTTCTCCACACAGCTCAAACCCCAGAGGCCGGTGATAGGACAGGGCCTTCAGCCCGCCATCAATGTCGGTGAAGCGGATGGAGACGGTATCGCCGTTGCGGGTGACGCTGGCCGGGATGGGGCCGGAAGGCGCGATATTCTCCCCCAGCACCACCTTGCGCGCGGCGCGGACCAGACGCTTGGCTACGATCTGCTTGTTGGCGGGGTGGATGTCGTACCAGTCGCCCACGCCCAGGGCTACGGCCAGCCCCGCCTTGGGATCGGCGGCCACTGCCGCGCGCTGGCTTTCGCGCAAGGATGCCAGACCGCTGTCCATGGGCTTGTCCTGCGGATAGCCCCATTCCGGCAACTGCACGATCAGGAAGGGCAGGTCAGGGCCGAACTGCCGCCGCCATCCGGCCATCAGTCCGGTCAGCAACGACTTGTATTGCAGGGGTCGCCCGGTATTGCTTTCGCCCTGATACCAGAGGGCGGCGCGCACGCCATAGGGGCCGATGGGGGCCAGCATGGCGTTATGAATGGTGGACAGGCCATTGACCGTGCCCCAGGGTGCCTGTGGCACGACCGAGGTGTCCACGGGCGTCGGTTTGAACTGCCAGGGCGTGGGCAGGGTCAGTTTAGTGCCACCCGTCAGCTCGATGGCCTGTGCCTCCGCCGTGCCATACAGCCCGCCATCGCCATATGCATCCAGGATTGCCACGGTGATGGTGTTGGCCCCTTCCTTCAGGGTGCCAGGGGGCAGGACGTAGCGGCGCGGGTCGCCGGGGCCATATTGGCTGCCCACGGCGGTGCCGTTCACCCAGGTCACATCCAGATCATCGGCGGGACCCAGATGCAGGGCCACACCCTGCCGGGCCTGTTCCGCCGTCAGGTTGATGCTGGCCCGCATCCAGACAATGTTGTTATAGGCGGCCATGTCCGGCATCCCCCAGGTTTCCCAGGGGCGGAAGGTGGCGGGGGCGTCGCGCCAGCCATCACCGGCACCGAACGGTTCGCGCCAGATTTCGGGCTGCCCGGACTTCTTCCACCAGCTTTGCCACCCCTCCACAAAGGCGCGCACGCCATCGGCGGGGTTGACATCATACTTGGCCAGAAAGGACAGGGCGTCCTTGTAATCAGGCTGCTTGCGCAGCTCCTCCACCGGCATCCAGCTTTCGATGGTGGACCCGCCCCAGGCGGTATTGATCAGGCCGACGGGCACGTCCTCCAGCTTGCGCATCTCTCGTCCGAAGAAATAGCAGACGGCGGACATATCACCGACATTCTGTGGCGAGATGACCTGCCAGTTCACAGGCTTGCCGAAAGTCTGCTTCACGGATGTCGCGGTGTCGCGCTCCACATTCAGGTAGCGCATCTGCGGCTGGTTGGCGCGCGTACCCGTTTCCACCCAGGCATCGAGCGACCGGCGGACCTGCATCTCCATGTTGGACTGGCCCGAACAGAGATAGACATCGCCGATCAGCACATCCTTGGCCGATTGTTCGGCGCTGCCGCTTTTGGCCGTCAGGGTGAAGGGGCCACCGGCTTTCAGCGCCGGCAGCGTCGCCTGCCAGCGCCCATCCTTGCCGGCCTTGGCACTGGTTTTCGCATCACCCAGGGTGATGGTCACACTCTCCCCCGGCTTAGCATCGCCCCAGACCTGGATGGGGCGATCCCGCTGCAGCACGCCATGATCCTGGAACATCGGGTGCAGCAGGGGGGCGTCGGCGGCCAGGACGGGCAGGGGAGAGAGGGCCAGAAGGGCGACCCCCAGCAGAAGGGAATTCTTCGTCATTTGCCATCTCCCGGCGCGAAGGGGAAGGACAGGGACTGGTAATAAGCGAGGGGCTGCGGCGGCGGATTTTCGCCCGGCGGCAGGGGCAGACCATGGAAGGATTGCCAATAGGCGACGCTGGCGTCGCGCCACCACTGGGCCTCCTTCTGCTGGATCGACAGGAAGGTGGCGGTCTGCTGCCAGCGGGCGTCATCCACCTTGCCCTTCAACCCGTCCCAGGTGCGGCGCATGCCGGCCACCGTCTCGATACCCTGGCCATAGCGGTGCAGCAGTTCGGCCCAGAGCGTGCGGCCCGTACCCAGCTTCTCCTGCCAACCGACATGGTGGAACCAGAGCAGGAATTCCGGCGGCGTGGTCTTCACCTTGTCGAACCGGTCGGCCCAGTATTTGGCATACTGGTCCACGGCCCCCGTGCCCCGGCGCGTGCGGTCAAAGCCGATACCGTCTTTGGTGGCACGGTGGTAATAGACGGATGTCCAATCGGCGCGCGGGCCGCCCGCGACCCAGGGGGCGGGGCCGTAATGATGGCCGCGTCCCATCAGGTGATGCAGGCCGATGGGCGTCATGTAATCCACCACGGCCTGATGCGAAGGCATCATCATGGAGAGGATCGGATCCACCACCGCCGGGTCGGGGCCGAAGGTGGCGGCGGCCCATTCGCGCGCGATGGCGTCGGACGTCAGGTCATGGTTCCAGGCCAGACGGCCATAGGCGTACCAGTTGGCCTGATCGAAGGTGGAACCGGACCAGTTGCGGTCGCTGCCGATATTGGCGACGCCGGCCATGGCGGACAGCTTGTGCCCGTCCAGGCTGTCATCCACGACCTTGGCGACTGTCGATCCCTTTTTCGGACGGAACGTGTCGGCGTCCAGCACCTCTTTCCACATCGGCGCGAGATAGGCGAGGTGCGTGGCAAAGCCCAGATATTCCTTGGTGATCTGGAATTCCATCATCAGCGGCGTCTTCGGCATCGCGCCGAACAGCGGGTGAAAGGGCTCGCGTGGCTGGAAATCGATGGCGCCGTTCTTCACCTGCACCAGGACATTGTCGCGGAACTTGCCGTCCAGCGGCACGAACTCCGTGTAGGCCTGCTTGGCGCGGTCGTCGGGCGTCTCGTGGCTATAGACGAAGGCCCGCCACATGACGATGCCGCCATGGGGGCTGACCGCATCGGCCAGCATATTGGCCCCATCGGCATGGGTGCGGCCATAATCCTGGGGACCGGGCTGGCCCTCCGAATTGGCCTTCACCAGGAAGCCGCCGAAATCGGGGATGATGGAATAAATCTCATCCGCCTTGGCCTTCCACCAGGCCGCCACGGCGGGGTCCAGCGGGTCGGCATGGGGCAGGCCCCCGATCTCCTTGGGTGCGGAGAAGCGGGCGGTCAGATAGACCTTGATGCCATAGGGCCGGAATACCGCCGCCAGTGCCGCCACCTTCTCCAGATAGGGGTGCGTCAGGATGGTGGCGTTGGCATTCACATTGTTCAGCACGGTGCCGTTGATGCCGATGGAGGCATTGGCGCGGGCGTAGTCAGTATAGCGCGGGTCAGTCCAGTCCGGCAGCTTGTGCCAGTCCCAGATCGACTGGCCCGCGTAGCCGCGTTCGACATAGCGGTCCAGATTGTCCCAATGGTTCAGGATGCGGCGGTCGATCTTCGGCACCTCGCGCACATTCAGCGCCGTCAGCGGTGCCGTTTCCTGGGCCAGCCGCAGCAGGTGGAAGACGCCATAAAGCAGGCCGGTCTGCGACCCGCCCGCCACGACGGTGCGGTCGCCCACAGTACGGATGAGATAGCCGTCGCGGCCCAGACCGCCCAGGTCCAGCCCCAGCGCCTTGATGGCAGGATCATTAGCCGTGCCCAGCAACACCTTGCCGCCCGTGGCGATCGGTACCGGTTTGCCCAGCAGGCCCGACAGGCCGCGCGACAGTTCCGCCACAGCGGTGCCGTCGGCCTCCGCCGCCTCGATGCTGCCCAGGCGTGTTTCCGTCTGAGACAGAGCGGCACCGGTCAGTGGCCGGAACCGCAGCCACAGATCATAGCCGTCTTCCGCGTGGGCGGACCCCAGCAGGCCGGCGGCCAGCAGCAGCCCCGCCAGCAGGCGTGCAATCACTCGCATTCTTCCTCCCTGCCGCCGGCCCTTCACGACCGGTCATGTACTTGGCCCCGTTTCGGGGTTGGGTGGGGGATGATCAGCGCCCCGCCATTGGCGAAACTATGGTAGCGCTATCAAATTTCCGCAAGAGGGTCCGTGACCCTTACTGGTATGGTAGTATGGATGTCGGGAAACGGCAACGGGCTTGTCGGTCGCAGATCGCGATATTCGCCGGGCACTGCTTTCCAAGACGCTTGGCGTGGGGGCGGCCTGGCGGCGCAGCGGCAGATTCATTTTACCGCTAACATTCACGCTTGACCCTGTCTGGTATGGTAGTATACATGAATGGTAACGGCAACGGTGTTGTTATGATTGCCGCCGAAAGCCCGACCGGAAACCGGTATGGGCCTCGGGAATGAATGTCAGGGAGTGAAACGGGTGGAACGGGACCAGGAAAGGCCCGGCCTGCGGCCGATCGACATGGACAGCAATGAGCCGGTGGCGCGCCGCGTCTTCCGGGAGTTGCGCCGTGCCATTGTCCGCATGGTGTTCCTGCCGGGACAGGCCCTGTCGGAACAGGAGATTGCCGACCAGCTGGGCGTGAGCCGTCAGCCGGTGCGGGAGGCCTTCATCAAGCTGGCGGATGCCGGCCTGCTGCAGATCAAGCCGCAGCGCGGGTCCTTCATCGTGAAGATCTCCGTCAAACAGGTCTTTGATGCCCGTTTCGTGCGTGAAGCGGTGGAAGTGGCGGTCGCGGCCCGTGCGGCGGCGGAAGCCAGCCCCCGCCATATTGAGGAATTCCGCGCCAACCTGAAGCAGCAATCAATCGCCATCGAAGAACGCGACAATGGCCGCTTCATGGAACTGGACGAGGCTTTGCACCGATCCATCGCCATGTCGGTCGGTTGTGATTATGCGTGGCGCGTGGTGGAGGAAACCAAGGCACAGATGGACCGCGTGCGGTATCTGTCCATGCCTGACGCGACACCACTGCCGCGCCTGATTGCGCAGCATACATCCATCGTGGATGCTATTGCCGCCCATGACGCCGATGCGGCGCAGGCGGCCATGCGTCTGCACCTGCGGGAAATCCTGGCCTCTTTGCCCGAGCTGGAGAAGCGGTTCCCCGCCTTGTTCAACCATGACATTCCGGACGCGCCATAGGGCGTTTCGTCCGCCGGAGCCGCTGATGCGCATTACCAACGCCTATTGCATCGTCACCTCGCCGGGACGCAACTTCGTGACGTTGAAGATCGTCACGGATGAGGGCGTATACGGCATTGGCGACGCGACCCTGAACGGGCGCGAACTGGCGGTGGAATCCTATCTGACCGATCATGTCATCCCCTGCCTGATCGGCCGCGACCCGCATCAGATCGAGGATATCTGGCAATATCTCTACAAGGGTGCCTATTGGCGGCGCGGGCCGGTCACCATGTCGGCCATTGCGGCGGTCGATACCGCGCTGTGGGACATCAAGGCCAAGGCGGCCAATATGCCGCTGTACCAGCTTCTCGGCGGGAAAAGCCGCGACGGCGTCATGGTCTACAGCCATGCCAATGGCCGCGACATCGAAGAGGCGATGGACCGCGTCGCCCAGTATCAGGAGAAGGGCTTCAAGGCTATCCGCGTGCAGGCCGGTGTGCCGGGCCTGGACAAGGTCTATGGCGTGCCCAAGGGCGGAAGCTACGAACCCGCCATCCGTGCCACAACACCGGATGAAAGTCTTTGGGCCACCGAACCCTATCTGGATTTCGCGCCCAAGCTGTTCGAGGCGGCGCGCGATCGGTTCGGTTGGGACCTGCATCTGCTGCATGATGTGCATCACCGCCTGACACCGATTGAGGCGGCAAGGCTGGGCAAGGCGCTGGAGCCCTATCGCCTGTTCTGGATGGAGGACCCGACGCCGGCGGAAAACCAGGAGGCCTTTAAGCTGATCCGTCAGCATACGGTGACACCGGTGGCCACGGGGGAGGTGTTCAACTCCATCCATGATTGCCGTGAACTGATCCAGAATCAGCTGATCGACTATATCCGCGCCACCATCGTGCATGCCGGCGGCATCACGCATCTGCGCCGCATCGCGGCCCTGGCGGAACTGTATCAGGTGCGCACCGGCTTCCATGGCGCCACCGATCTGTCGCCCGTCTGCATGGGGGCCGCCCTGCATTTCGACAGCTGGGTCCCGAATTTCGGCATCCAGGAATACATGATCCACGCGCCGGAAACCGACGCGGTCTTCCCCCATGCCTACAGCTTCAAGGATGGCTACATGCATCCCGGCGAAGCCCCCGGCCATGGGGTGGATATCGATGAGGAACTGGCGAAGAAGTACCCCTACACGCAAGCCTACCTGCCGGTCGCAAGGCTGCGGGATGGCAGCATGTGGGATTGGTGAGTTAGGACCGCCCCGTCCGCCTATTTTCCGTCATCCCGGCGAAAGCCGGGACTCAGGGGCCGCAGGAAAGACCTTTCAGCCGCGTTCATCGACGCAGCCGCGAGGTTGGGACTGAGAATCCTGGGTCCAGGCTTCCGCCGGGATGACGAAGATTAAGGAAGGGCAGGGGACTTTTTGATTGCAACATCCGTTTCCCCCACCGCGCACGATCCGCGTCGGTGAACGCCTTTGCTTTGCCTGAAGGAACTGCCCGCTGATGCCCACCACTGCCCGCCTTGGCCGACGTTGGATTGTCGTGGCGCTGCTGTTCGCGGCCACGGTGATCAACTATGTCGACCGGCAGATGCTGGGCCTGCTGAAGCCGACCTTGTCGGTGGAGTTCGGGTGGACGGAGACGGATTACGCCGACATCGTCTTCGTGTTCCAGGCCGCCTATGCCGTCTGTTACCTGCTGTTCGGGCGGTTCATTGATGTGATCGGGGCGCGCTGGGGCTATGCCATGGCCTTCACGGTCTGGAACCTGGCCCATATCGCCCATGCCGCCGCCACCACGCTGGCGCAGTTCATGGCGGCGCGCCTGTTTCTGGGGGCCGGTGAGGCGGGGAATTTCCCCGCCGGTCTGAAGGCCGTGGCCGACTGGTTTCCCAAGAAAGAACGGGCGCTGGCGGTCGGCGTGTTCAATGCTGGGGCCAATATCGGCGCCATCATCACGCCGCTGATCGTGCCGGTCATCACCCTCACCTGGGGCTGGCAGGCGGCGTTCGTGGTGACGGGTGTGCTGTCCTTTGTCTGGCTGGCCGCCTGGCTCGCCTTCTATCGCACGCCAGATCAACATAAGGGTGTGACGGCGGAAGAGCTGGCGCATATCCGCTCCGACCCGGCCGATCCGTCGGGCAAGGTCGGCTGGGGCGTGCTGGCCACGCGGCGGGAGACCTGGGCCTATGCGCTGGCCAAATTCCTGACCGACCCGGTCTGGTGGCTGTTCCTGTTCTGGCTGCCCGACTTCCTGCACCGCACCTATGGGCTGGACCTGAAGGGGTTCGGGCCGCCGCTGGTCGCCATCTATATCCTGTCGGATGTGGGGTCGGTGGCGGGCGGCTGGCTGTCCTCACGTATGATGCGGGGCGGGGTATCGCTGAACCGGGCGCGTAAAACGGCCATGCTGGCCTGTGCCGCCTGCGTCCTGCCGGTCGTCTTTGCCACGTCCGCCGCTGAACTGTGGGTGGCGGTGGTGATCCTGGGACTGGCGACCGCCGGGCATCAGGGTTTCTCAGCCAATCTGCTGACCCTGCCGTCTGACCTGTTTCCCCGTGCCGCCGTCGCCTCGGTGGTGGGGATCGGCGGCATGGCCGGGGCTGTGGGCGGCATGTTGATGTCCAAGTTTACGGGATGGGTGCTGGATAGCACGGGCAGCTATACGCCCATCCTGCTGGTGGCCGCCGGTGCCTATCCGCTGGCCCTGTTGTTCCTGCATCTGCTGTCGCCGCGCCTGACACCGGCGGCGATCGGCGACGGCGGCGGGCCGTAACCCGCCCGGTTTCACCGGATGCATGTCCACCCGAACGGTGGTCTGCATCCAAAAATGGTAGCGGTATCAGTATCAAACCAAGGCTGCCCTTGAGCGGCCAACCCTGAGGGAGGGAGTTATCATGAGTTTGAAGAAATCGCGTCTCGATCAACTGTCCCACAAGGCCTTCCTGCTGATGGCCACCTGCCTGACGGCGGGTGCCTTTCTGCCGGCCCAGGCGCAGACCGTGACGGGCGGCGGCAGTGGCGATACGCTGGAAGAGATCGTGGTGACCGGCTTCCGGTCCAGCCTGGCGAACTCCACCAATGACAAACGCAACGCCACCGGCTTCCAGGACAGCATCTTCGCCGAGGATATCGGCAAGTTCCCCGACACCAATATCGCCGAAAGCTTCAACCGCGTTCCCGGCATCACCATCAACCGCGAAGTGTCGGGCGAAGGCATCTCCGTCGCCATCCGCGGCCTGGGCACCAATTTCACCCGGGTGCTGCTGAATGGTGCCCCCGTGGCCGTCGCCTCCACCGGTCGCACCGATGCGCAAAGCACCAACCGCGAGGTTGACCTGGACATGTTCCCCACGGAACTGTTCTCGCAACTGACCGTGTCGAAAAGCCCGAACGCCGGCATGGTTGAAGGCGGTGCCGCCGGTACCGTGAATATGCGCAGTGCCCGCCCCTTTGACAGCGACGGCCCGCGTGTCAGCTATTCCCTGCAGACCACCAAGAACAGCGAGGCCGACAAGTGGGGTGGCCGCGCCTCGGCGTTGGCCAGCAACACCTGGGGCAATTTCGGTGCCCTGATCGGTGTTGCCGGGGTGCGCAATCAGGTCAGCACGCCGGGTTTTGAGACCATCGGCTGGACCAATGCCAACCTGTCGGCGGCCCAGTGCGGCGCGACCACGGGCTGTAACAGCACGGGCGGCGGCAACTGGACCATCCCGGCCACGGTTCCGGCCAATGCTGGCAACGGTCTGGTCGCCGGCTCCACGCTGGATCGCGCCGCCCTGCTGGCACTCAACCCCGGCCTGACTGTCCAGCAGCTGGACAATGCCATCATCCCGCGCCTGGGTCGCCCGGCGGAGATTTTCGGTACCCGCGACCGCGTCAGCGCCGTGGCGGCGTTTGAGCTGCACGCCACCGAGGATCTGCATTTCTATGTCGACAGCCTGTACGGCAAGAAGAAGAACGACCTGGAACGCGTGGATATGAACTGGGTTGGCCGCAACGGTGCGGCGATCCCGATCAACATGAAGGTGGACCGTACCGACTGCTCCGCCGGCTGCGTGGTGACCGAGGGCACCTTCGCCAACGCCCAGTTCTTCCTGGAATACCGTCCTTTCCTTGAGGACACGGAATTCTATGGCGTCAATCCCGGCTTCGACTATCAGATCACCGACAATCTGAAGTTCGACATGCAGGCGAATTATACCAAGTCCACCTTCCACCGTGAATCGCCCACCGTCGGCCCGCTGACGCCCGCCAGCTCCGGCGTGACCGTCACTTACAAGAACAATGGCGGTGTTCCTGACATCAAAAGCAATGTCGATCTGAACGATCCCAAGCAGTTCGGCTGGCCCGGTGGCCGCGTCAACATGCAGGACGAACGCCGCACGACCGAAACCAAGGGCGCACGCGCCAATGTCACCTGGGGTGATGAAAGCCTGAACCTGAAGGTGGGCGGTGCCTGGGATGACGTCTCCCGCCGCATCCGCGCCTATGACAATAGCCAAGCCTGGCAGAATGCCGTCTGCGGCAACAATCCGTCGGTCTTCCTGCCCAGCCCCAACACCCAGCCGCCCTGCAACGGCCTGAACCAGCCGGGTGCCGCACCTGCCGGCTATCCCACTTATCCGGGTTATGGCACGGGCTATACAGCGGGCAAGACGGGTGGCGTCACCTATGGTGGCTCGCTGATCCCCAACGCGTCGTTTGCCAACTATCTGAAGCCGGGCAAGTTCGGCTTCCTGACGGTCGATTGGGACAAGTTCAAGACCGACAGCAAGTATGATCAGTTCCATGATGCAACGCCGGAAGCCGGTTCGTCGAACACTGGTGCATCCGGCGGCTTCATCGGGGAAGAGACGCTTGGTGCCTATGGCGAGGTGAACGGCATCCGTCAGATCGACGGCCAGGATCTGCGCTTCAATATCGGCATGCGGTGGGTCCAGACCGATCAGAAGGTGGGTGGCCGCGTCAGCCTGCCTGATCCGCGCAACGTTACGGCGGCTGGTACCCAGATCGCCGATGGCTCGCGTTATCCCAATGTGACGAACTTCGTTTATATCAAGAACAAGTACGACAACTGGCTGCCCTCGGCATCCGCCGCCTATAACGTGGCGGACAATGCGGTGGTCCGTGCCGCCCTGTCGCGCACCATGACCCGTCCGGACCCGAATGCACAGTTGCCGGGCCTGAACTTCTCCGGCCCCTCCGCCGATGTCGGCTCGGTCGGTAACTCTGCCCTGGCCCCGTACATTTCCGAAAATATCGACCTGGGCTTTGAATATTACACGGGCCGTGAGGGTTATGTCGGTATCGCCGCCTTCCGCAAGGCCATCACCGGCTTCACCGTGAACGGGTCCAATACCGTGCCGTTCGCGGCGCTCGCCGCCTATGGCGTCACCTATGACACCCTGTCACCGACGCAGCAGGCCGCCATCAATTCCCGTGGCGGTCCCGGCACGGCAACCGTCGTGTTGCAGCAGCAGGTGAATGCCGAAGGTCGCCTGACCGTCAATGGTCTGGAATTCAACTGGGTGCAGCCGCTGGACTTCCTGCTGGAAGATGTGGTGCCAGGCCTTGGCTTCATCGCCAATGCCACCATCATCGACCAGAAGGGCAAGGGTGCCGCCCCGGCGGTTGCCATCGGTGTGGCCGAGTACACCTACAACGTCACCGGCTATTATGAGCATGGTGGCGTTTCGGCCCGCATCTCCCAGACCTTCACCAAGGGTTCGCAGACCAGCGGTCTGAACCAGAACGGCATCCCGGCCGCCGCTTTGTTCAGCGACGATTACCGGCAGTGGGATTTCTCCTCCAGCCTGGATCTGAATGAGATCACGGGGTCCACCGGCCTGCCGCAGCTGACTTTTGACGTAACCAACCTCGCGAACGCGAAGCAACGCAGCTACTTCCAGTTCGAGAATGCCACCTTCACCTCTTACACGCCGGGCCGGACCTTCATGATCGGTCTGCGCGGTCGCCTGTAAGCTTCTTCCTCCTCCCGAGTACAAGGTCGGAAATCTCCCCGATGCCGACCCAACTGGCGGCCCGTTTCGACGGGCCGCTTTCTTTCATTTGACAGGCCCTGCATTTGGGGCACATTGGATTTCACAATCAAAAAATCACGCAGGGCAGGAAACGCTATGGCAGTGCGGTTCAGATTCCTGGCTTTAAAGTTGTTAGCGGTCACAATTCTGGTCATGCCGGCGGTGGCGAAATCCCTGCCGCATCTGGCGCCGCAGGGAACGACGCAACAGCTGATCGTCGATGACCAGCCCTTCTTGATCATCGGCGGGGAACTGGGTAATTCAACGGCTTCCAGCTTGGATTACCTGCGCCCGCATTGGAAGCTGTTCAACGAATTGAACATGAACACCGTCCTGGCCCCGGTATCGTGGGAGATGGTGGAGCCGGTGGAGGGCAAGTTTGACTTTGCCATCCTGGACGGATTGATCCGCGACGCGCGGGCTGCCAATCAACGGCTGGTGCTGCTTTGGTTCGGGGCGTGGAAGAATTCCATGTCCAGCTATGTGCCAGCCTGGGTGAAGCGCGATCAGGCGCGTTTCCCGCGCGTGGCCCTGCCGTCAGGCCGAGGCGTGGAAATCCTGACACCGTTCAGCTCTGCCAACCGCAACGCCGACGCCCGCGCCTTTGCCGCCATGATGGCGCACCTGAAGCAGGTGGATGGCGACAGGCACACCGTGGTCATGGTGCAGGTGGAGAATGAGATCGGGATGTTGCCGCTGGCCCGTGATCATTCTGCACTGGCCAATGCCGCCTATGCCGGGCCGGTGCCGGACCGGCTGATGCAGCATCTGGCCGCCAACCGCGATCGCTTAGAACCGGAACTGCGCCGACTGTGGGACATGAACGGGTCGCGGATGTCCGGCACTTGGGCAGAGGTGTTCGGCACCAGCACCTGGGGCCAGGAGGTTTTCACGGCCTGGTTCTTTGCGGAATATACAGAGGCGGTGACGGCGGCGGGCAAGGCGCAATACGCCCTGCCCATGTATGTGAACGCCGCCCTGAACCGTCCCGCCAAGGAGCCGGGGGAGTATCCCAGCGGCGGGCCGGTGCCGCATCTCCTGGACGTGTGGAAGGTCGGTGCCCCCTCTCTGGACATGCTGTCGCCCGACCTTTATTTCCCGAATTTTCGGGAACTGACCAGCCGGTTTGTGCGACCCGACAATGTGCTGTTCATCCCAGAGGCCAACAATGCCGGCCGACCGGAAACGGCGGGTGACGCCTTCCATGCCTTCGGCGCGCTGCAGGCCATCGGGTTCAGCCCCTTTGCCATTGAAAGCATCACGGGGGCGCAGAAGGAGCAATTGTCCAAGCTGTATGGTCTGCTGCGCCAGTTATCGCCCCTCATCCTGTCGGCGCGTGGCACCGGGCGGATGGCCGGCTTCCGACCCAATATTCTGTTCGACAACACGGTATTGGAGGCGCCTGAAAGCGTTGTGCTGGGTGATTACAAATTCACCGTTACCTATGTCGACCCCTGGACCCCCAAGGCCGACCAGAACACCCGTGCCCATGGCGGCATCATTATCCAGGCCGGGCCGGAGGAATTTTATATTGCCGGGTCCGGCATCACCGTCACCTTCGATACCGCAACGCCGGGCCCCGCCGTCGCCGGGATCGACAGTGCCTGGGAAGGACGGTTCGAGAAGGGAAGCTGGGTCCCCGGTCGCCTGATGAATGGTGACCAGACACATCAGGGCCGGCACGTCCGCCTGCCGCCCAATGAATATGCTGTGCAGAAGGTGACGCTGTACCGGTACCAATAGGCTGACGCCGGTTCCCACCGGCGCTTCATCCTGATATGTTATCGCTAACAATAATCAAAGCTCTGGGAGATGCCCCATGAACCCCTGCCTGTCCCGGCGTCAGGTCCTGATGACCGCCCTGGCCGCGTCCGCCGCGGCCGCGTTGCCTGCCTTCGCCGTCGCCCCCGGCCCTTCGCTCAACGATCTGGCCGTGGCGACGGGCCGGCGGTTCGGGTCCTGTGTGGGGACGGGGCGGCCCGGTACCTTGACCGGGTCCTTTGCCGATCCCGCCTATCGCGATCTTCTGGTGGCCGAATGCGGGCTGCTGGTGCCGGAGAATGAGCTGAAATGGGGGGCGCTGCGCCCGGCGGCGGATGTCTTCACCTTTGACCGGGCGGAAAGGTTGCTGGCCTTTGCCAAGGAAAAGAACCTGGCCTTCCGGGGCCACACCCTGCTCTGGCATCATGTGAAATGGCTGCCCAACTGGCTGAACAGCCATAATTTCGGGCCCGACCCCGTGAAGGGGGTGGAAAAGATGCTGACCGACCATGTCGCCATGGTGGCCGGGTCCCATAAGGATCGCATCACCTCCTGGGATGTGGTGAACGAGGCGGTGGATGCCGATACCGGCCTGATGCGCGAAACCGCCTTCACCCGCCATATCCCTGCCGAGAAGGTGCTGGACATCACCTTCCACAAGGCGCGCGAGGTCCTGCCCAAGGGCCAGCTTGTCTATAATGATTACATGAGCTGGGAGCCGGGCCATGCCAAGCATCGCGACGGAGTGCTGCGCCTGCTGGAAGGGTTCCGCAAGCGCGGTACACCCGTCGATGCGTTGGGGGTGCAGTCGCACATCATGGTGGTGGATGGCGGCCCCAAATATGAGGAGACGGCTTGGCGTCGGTTCATCGACGAGGTGGTGGGCATGGGCTATGACCTGCTGATCACTGAGTTTGATGTGAATGACAAGGGCCTGCCCGCCGACATCGCAGCCCGAGACAAGGGGGTGGCCGATTATGCCCGCGCCTATCTGGACATGATGCTGTCCTATAAGCAGACGGGCGACGTTCTGGTGTGGGGCATGGTCAATAAATATTCCTGGCTGCAGGGTTTTACCCCGCGCGCCGACAAGCAGAAGCAGCGCTGCTGTCCCTATGATGATGCGTTCCAGCCGACGCCGCTGCGTGAGGCCATCGCGGCCTCATTGCGGGGTGCGGTCAAGCACGGGTAACCCCTGGGCGGCGGCCAGCAGCCATTCGCGGAAGGCGACCAGGGGGCCATACCCCTCCCGGTCGGCGGGGTAGACGAGGTGGTAACCGCCATCGGTTGTCATCTCCCCACCCGGCAGACGCACCAGCTCCCCAGCCGCCAGTTCATCGCGCACCAGGAAATCCGGCACCAAGGCGGCCCCCAGCCCCGCCACGGCGGCGCGGATGACCAGCAGGAACTGTTCAAACACCAGCAAGGGCTGATCACCTGTGCGGCGGACACCGTGTGACGCGAACCAGCGGTCCCAACCATCGGGCCGCGTTTCCTGTTGCAACAGCGGTAATGCCGCGACATCCGCCGGGCCCGCCAGGGTACGCCCGCGCAACAGGGCCGGCGACGCGACCGCCAGCAGCACCTCTCCCATGAACCGATGACCGATCAGGCCGGGTGCTGTCGGCGGGGCGGCCATGATGGCGGCATCAATACCTTCGGCGCGCGGATCGAAGGGGCGGACGCGGGTGGAGAAATTGATGGTCACATCCCGGTGCCGGGCAAAGAAATCGCCCATGCGCGGGATCAGCCAGCGCGCCCCGAAAGTGGGCAGGATAGCCAGGTCCAGGGTGCCGCCATCCCCGTCAAAGGCAATGGTGCGCGCCGCCGCATGGCCCAGCCGGCCCAGGATGTCGCGCGCCTGATCGGCGAAATAGCGCCCGGCCGGCGTCAGCACCACGCGCTGCCGCACCCGTGTGAACAGGGCGACGCCCAGCATCGCCTCCAACTGCGCTACCTGCCGGCTGACGGCACCCTGGGTCTGGTTCAGTTCCTGCGCTGCTGCCGTGAACCCGCCGAGGCGGGATGCAGCCTCAAACGCGATCAGGGCGGCGGTGCTGGGGATCAGGCGGCGGGCATACATGGGCGGTGTCGGTCATGCGTCATTCTATGGATATCCTGCCTGTTTCGCGTCTATATCGCCATAGTTGATGATGATTACTCATGAAGTTGGTGATGAAACATGGTTTGCGCCGCGCACCCTTCCGGCGTATCGCTGTTCTCCTCCGACCTTTCGACAATGGGGTTCCGCCATGGCTGGCACGGCCGCGTTCCAATGGGATGACGCTTTCCTTCTGAATGATCAGTTGACGGAAGAGGAGCGGATGATCCGGGACAGCGCCCATGCCTATGCCCAGGGAAAGCTGCAACCCCGCGTGCGTCAGGCGTTTGAGAAAGAACAGACCGACCCCGCCATCTTCAGGGAGATGGGGGATATGGGCCTGCTGGGTGTCACGGTCTCGCCCGAGTATGGCGGGGCCGGCGTCGGCTATGTCGCCTATGGCCTGGTCGCGCGCGAGGTGGAGCGGGTAGATAGCGGCTATCGCTCCATGATGAGCGTGCAGTCGTCGCTGGTCATGTACCCGATTGAGGCCTATGGCAGCGAGGCGCAGAAGCGCAAGTACCTGCCCAAGCTGGCGTCGGGCGAATGGATCGGCTGTTTCGGCCTGACCGAACCCGATGCCGGGTCCGACCCTGCCGGCATGCGCACGCGGGCTGAAAAGGTGGCTGATGGTTACCGCCTGACCGGGTCCAAGATGTGGATCACCAATTCGCCCTTCGCCGATGTCTTCGTCGTGTGGGCCAAGTCGGATGCCCATGACGGGGCCATCCGGGGCTTCATCCTTGAAAAGGGCATGAAGGGCCTGTCGGCGCCGAAGATTGAGGGCAAGCTGTCCCTGCGCGCCTCTGTCACGGGCGAGATCGTGATGGATGGTGTGGTGGTGCCGGAGGATGCCATCCTGCCCAATGTGTCGGGCCTGAAGGGTCCGTTCGGCTGTCTGAACCGCGCCCGCTACGGCATTTCCTGGGGTGCCATGGGGGCGGCGGAGGCCTGCTTTCATGCCGCCCGCACCTATACGCTGGATCGCAAGCAGTTCGGCAAGCCCCTGGCCGCCACACAGTTGGTGCAGAAGAAGCTGGCCGACATGCTGACCGACATCACGCTGGGCCTGCAGGGTTCGCTCCGCCTTGGCCGTCTTTTCGAAGCCGGACAGATGGCACCGGAAATGATTTCGATCATGAAACGAAACAATTGCGGCAAGGCTTTGGACATTGCGCGTCAGGCCCGCGACATGCATGGCGGCAATGGCATCTCCGGCGAGTTTGACGTGATCCGCCACATGGTGAACCTGGAAACCGTCAATACCTATGAGGGCACGCACGACGTCCACGCCCTGATCCTGGGCCGCGCGATCACGGGCATTCAGGCGTTTTTTTAATCGTCCCCTCAGGCGCCGGGCGGGTGCATCCGCGCCCTTGGCTTACGCGACCACGCGGTCGCGGGCCGGCGGTCGCCGGCCTGGGTGTCAATTCTGGAGCCTTGATCATGCCTGCCGCCCTTGACGGTATACGCGTCCTTGACCTGTCCCGCATCCTGGCCGGCCCCTGGGCCACGCAGATGTTGGGTGATTTCGGGGCCGAAATCATCAAGGTGGAACGACCGGGGGAGGGGGATGACACCCGCCGTTGGGGCCCCCCCTTCGTGGACGGTCCCGACAGCCCGTCCGCCTATTTCCTGACCGCCAACCGCAACAAGCGCTCCATCGCGGTGGATTTCACGACGCCGGACGGACAGGCGATCATCCGCGATCTGGCCCGCACTGCCGATGTGGTGGTGGAGAATTACAAGGTCGGGGGGCTGGCCAAGTACGGGCTGGATTATGACAGCCTGTCGGCCATCAACCCCCGCCTGATCTATTGCTCCATCACCGGGTTCGGGCAGGACGGGCCCTATGCGCAGCGTTTGGGCTATGATTTCCTGATCCAGGGGATGAGCGGTTTGATGAGTGTTACGGGCAGTCCCGATGGCGGCCCGGCCAAGGCCGGGGTGGCGCTGGCCGATATCATCACGGGTCTTTATGCCGGCAACGCCATCCTGGCCGCCTTGCATCATCGTGAGCGCACAGGCCAGGGGCAGCGGATCGATGTGGCGCTGCTGGATTGCATGCTGGCCGCCATGGCCAATCAGGCGCTGAATGTGCTGGTGTCGGGTCGCGATCCACGGCGGATGGGCAATGGCCATCCCTCCATCGTGCCCTATGACACGTTCGCGGTCGCCGATGGTCATATCAATCTGGCTGTCGGCAATGACCGGCAGTTTCAGCGCCTGTGTGAGGTGCTGGGCGTGGCTGAACTGGGCACAGATGACCGGTTTGCAACCAATCGCGCCCGTGTCGCCAACCGCGTGGAACTGACAGCGCTGCTGACCGCCCGCCTGATGACACGACCGGGGGCGGAATGGCTGGACGCGCTGGAGGCAGCCGATGTGCCCGCCGGTCCCATCAACAGCCTGTCCGCCGCCTTTGCCGACCCGCAGGTGCGCCATCGCGGCATGGCCCTGGCCATGGATCACCCCAATGTGGGTCCCGTGCCCGGTGTCGCCAGCCCCGTGAAGTTCGGCGCGTCGCCTGTGGTGGACAGTCAGGTTCCCCCTGACCTGGGTGCCGATACTGACCGGGTCCTGTCGGGTCTGCTGGGGATGGAGGCGGGGCGGATCGCCCTTTTGCGCGCCGCTGGCGTCGTTGGATAAGTCATAGGACTTGCTGGTCTCAACAGTCGGAAAATGCTACCCGTAATGGCTGATGACTTCCTGTCGGCAGCAACAAAAGGGTGAGCATGACCGATATTGTCCCCCCGGATAACGGCTTGGCGTCGGCATTGCCGACTGTGCCCGTGTTCAAGACCGATCTGTTCATACCCCGCTATACGCTGACCGGCCAGGGGCTCTGGCGGCTGAGAAGCGCACCGTTCAGCCTTAGTACGGGTTATTGGAGTCCCACCATGCTGGTGGAGAACCTGATCGGCCTCATCCGTAACGGTGATACCTGGATGTCCACGGCCCCGTTGGAGCTGGAAAGCCAGGAACTGGGCATTCGCCACGCTGCGGGTCATGTTCTGATCTATGGCATGGGCATGGGCTGGTGTGCCATCAACTGTGCCCTGATGCCGGCGGTCACCCGGGTGACGGTTGTCGAACTGGACCCCGATATCCTGGCATTGCACCGCGAACTGAACCTTGTGGCACAGATACCGGAGGAGGCGCAGGCCAAGCTGCGTGTGGTGCAGGGTGATGCTTATGAATATGTTCCTGATGCGCCGGTGGATCTGCTGATGCCCGACATCTGGCTGCCGCTGATGAATGACGGCCGGGTTGAGGAAGTGCAGCGCATGCAGGCCAAGGTCGGTGCCGCCAGGGTCTATTTCTGGGGACAGGAGCTGGAACTGGCCCGCCACGCCGTGGCGGCTGGGCGCGAGATGGATACCGACGGCATTGCGGCAACGACAGTTGAATTTGGTTTGCCCCTGTTGGGGCCCGACCTATCCGACTATGCCGACAAGGTGCGCAAAGCATCGGTGCATGTGCGTGATCGCTGGCTGCCGGGCAGGGTTTCTCCGGTATAAAGGCATAATATCCTATAATTGTTGACAAAGGACAAAAGTCACGCAATCCTATGATTATTGATGCTTTTCATGGGGTTTGCGATGAATACGTTCCTTCTGGGGCAGGATGGCAATGGATGCGAAACGGATATCGTGCCCATTCCAACCTACGCGGTTGTGTTGTCGTTGGTGGGGGGGACGCCACGGTCCGTGGCTGTACCGGCGGAAGCAAAGGTTGCCCTGTTTTCCGCCACTGGAAATTTCTGGCTGAAGGCAGGCGCTGCACCGGCCCTTCCCACGGGTGATATCCTGGATGGATCGGCGCCGGAATTGAACCCCGCCGGCCGTCTGGTCAGCGGGGTGACGAGCATCGGGCTGGTGGCACCGACGGCCTGCACCGTCTCCATCGGCTTCTACGGATGACGTCACTCCCGCGGTGAAGCGGAGCGCGGCTTGGCTTATACCAAGCCCATCCCCGCCCATCCCGTCATCTGTGTCCTGACATCCAGTCCGGCAGCCAGCAGCACCGTCAGCAACAGACGGGCCTTGCGCCCATCCAGGCTGCCGGCATCGATCAGGCCGTTGGCGATCAGCCAGGCTGCCGTGCCCTCGCCCTGATAGGTGCCATGGCCGTCCGTATCGCCCTGCGGACAGCGGCTGACCAGCAGCACGGGCTTGGTGGCGGCGATGGCGGCCAGGGGTGCGGCCAGGGTCTGGGGTACATGGCCGGACCCCATGGCTTCCACCACCAGCCCGGCCCAGGCGTCGTCGGCATAGGGCAGCACGGAAAGCGGATCGGCATCCATGGCAACCGTCAGCAGGCCGACGCGCGCCGCCGCCTGGTCCACCGGCCAGACATAGGGGCCGGGGGCGGGCAGTGGCGTCATGGCCAGACGCACGCGGCCCGTGATGATGCTGCCGACGGGGCCCCAGCCGGGGCTGCCGAAGGCAGCGATGCGACCGCTATCCATTTTGCGCACCAGTCGGGCATCGTGCAGTTCACCCGCGATAGCGACAAGCACGCCGGGACGTTTACCCGCCAGATCGCGGGCGGCAATCAAGGCATCGCGCAGATTGCCCGGCCCTTCCGCGCCGGGCGCATCGGCGGTGCGCATTGATCCGGTCATGATGATCGTCGCACCCGCCGGGGCCAGCAGCGACAGAAGGAAGGAGGTCTCCTCCATCGTGTCGGTCCCCTGCGCCACCACAAAGGCACGTACCCCCTCGGCATGCCGGGCCTTGATATCGGCGGCCAGCAGGCGGATATCGTCCAGGCGCAGGTTTTGGCTGCCCACGCTCATCAGCGGGCGCACCGTCACCGGTCCGCCCATGCTGATGCCGGCTGCACGCAGCAGGGCCGTACTGTCGGCGGCGTCTGACTTGCCCGCCAGCGCCAAGATGGTGCCGCCCAGCAGATAGAGGAAGGTTGTATCGGAAAGCCCGGCCATGGTCGCACCCGTCAACAGAACGAATAGCGCCATATGGCGCGGGACGGGGCGCGACGCCAATGCCGATTTGACGACCCCGTCCCGTCAGGCCATGGAGTCCGCATGCAGCACGCGGTTCCGCCCCGCCGCCTTGGCCCGGTAAAGGGCCTGATCGGCCGCACCAATCAGGGCGGACGACAATGCATCAAGGTCGCCCGGCTGCGGTGCCAACAGGGTCGCGGCACCGGCGCTGATGGTCACATGGCTGCCGTCCGGCCGGGCCGCATGGGGCACACCCAGGCCCACGACACATTCGCGTGCCTTTTCTGCCAGACCCTGCGCACCGCTTGTGTCGCTGCCGGGCAGCAGGATCGCGAACTCCTCACCCCCGTACCGTGCCGCCAGTTCACCGGCGCGACGTACCGAGCCCGACAGGGCGGCAGCCACGGCGCGCAGACAATCATCGCCCGCCTGATGGCCGTAAAAGTCGTTATAGCGCTTGAAATGATCGACATCGATCAGGACCAGCGACAGTGCCGCCATCCCACGGCCCAGCCGCCGCAGTTCCTGCGACAGGGCCTGGTCAAAGGCGCGGCGGTTGGCGATGCCCGTCAGCCCGTCCAGCGTGGCCAGCCGGGTCAGTGTGTCGGTGCGCCGCTTCAAGGTCAGATGCGTGCGCACCCGTGCCTGAACGATGTGGGGGTGGAAGGGCTTGTTGATGAAATCCACAGCCCCCGCCGCAAGGGCCTTCAGTTCGATTTCCACCCCACGATGGGAGGTGATGAAGAGGATCGGCACATCCTGCATGCCCGGCAGGGTGTGCAGGGCGGCACAGGTGGCGAAGCCATCCATCCCTTCCATCTCTGCGTCCAGCAGCACCAGGTCGGGAAGTTCCGTGCGTGCCATGTTGACGGCTTCCATGCCGTTGGTTGCAAAGGTGACGTCGGCCATTTCCCGCACCACCTGCGCCAGGATGCGGATGGTGCCGACATCATCATCAACGATCAGGATGCGCAGATTGTGAAGTGCCGCGCCAAGCGCGGGGGGCAGATTTGCGGTCAACCGGTCAACTCCGCATCCAGCAGGGCCAGCGCCTCGTCATAGCGCAGCCCGTCCACCAATCGGGACAGTTCCACAAATTTGGATTTGCCCAGCCGTGCGGTCAAGTCAGCCCCCATTGCCGCCAGCACATCCGGTGCCGTCAGCCGCCGCGCCCGCAGGACGCCGCGCAGCGCCGTCAAATCCAGCGGCTTGCCGGCGGCGATGGGGGGTGCCAACGGGGTCCTGGCGCGGATGGCGGCGCACAGGTCGGCTGACATGCGGTCCAACTGGTCAATGCCGGCGGCCAGGTCCTGGTCCGGTGCATCCCGCAGCGTTTCTTCCAGCGTCGTGGCCAGTTCCATGGCGTCTTGCGCGGCGATATTGCCGGCAGCACCGCGAAATTCATGCAGCTTGCGCATCGCGGCGCTGACATCGCCGGCGGCAAGCGACCCGCGCAGCGTGGCGCCCAGCCCGTGGAACCGGTCGGCAAACTGCGCCAGCACACTGTCCAGCAGGGCGCGGTCGCCCATGACCCGGTTCATGGCATCGTCCATGTCGATACCGGGAATGTCGTAACCACCGGTGGGTGCGGGCGGTGCTGTATCGATCACCGGGCTTTGCGGTTCTGCCGGGCGTCGGGGAATGGCGACGATCAGGCAACTGGCGATACCTTCCCGGTTGGGCGCGGTGACGGCCGCCAGGACGGGCAGGCGGCTGCCGTCACGGCGGATGAAGGTCCATTCACGCAGATCAGCCCGGCCCGGACCCGCATTCGCGGTCAGAATATCCAGCGTAGACATCGGCCTGTCGCCCCGTTCGGCGGCGATGGCCTGGGCACGCAGGGCCAGTTCGGCCGGGTCCAGGAACTGGGCCGGGGTGGCCTTGCCCACCAGATCCTGTGGTTTATGGCCCAATGCGGCTTCTGCGGCGGGATTGAACAGGGTGATGGTGCCGGACGGATCACAGGCAATGATGGCGGCACCAGTACCATCCATGATGGCGTGGCGTTGGGCGGCCAGCGCCTCGATCTCCATGGTGCGTTCGCGCACCTGCTGTTCCAGTTTGGCCGTCATGCCCCGCAGGCGGGCCTCCGCCGCCAGTTGTTCCGTGACGTCGCGGACCACCAGCGCCGTACCGACGATCCGGTTGCCGGCCCGCACAGGCGTGGCGGTAATCGACACATCGATCATCCGTCCGTCCGCCGCCTGGCGTCGGGTGCGCAGATTGACGACGCTGTCGCCATTGCGGACCCGGTTCAGCAGGTCCTGTTCCTGGATTTCCAGACCCGGCGGCACTATCAGGGACTGGGTATTGCGGCCGATGGCATGGGCGGCATCCACACCAAACAACTGTGTGGCAGCCTCATTCCAGCTGGTGACATTGCCGTCGGGTGCCAGACCGATGATCGCATCGCGGGCGCTGTGGATCAGGGCCCCCAGCCACGCGTCGCGGGCACGGATCGCCTGGTTGCGCCGACGGGCCTGATGGCTGAGCAGCAGCAGCAGGGCCACGATACCGGTCAGCGGCACACCCAGCCCTGCGACCCACAGCTGTACACCCTGCGCATTCGCGGCGATCAGGCGGTCTGGCACGATGGCGGAAACGGTTAGGTATCGGCCCGGTGCCGCATCAATCACCACTCGCTGACGCACGGCATGGATAAGCCCATCGGCGGTATCGAATAACTTTGAGGCGGCGCGGCCCTCTTCGCCCTGTACTGGTTTGAATTCATCCTGCCAGCGCCAGGGGCGGCCACGGGCCATGCCGAAACTGCGCGCTGGATCGGGGTGCAGCAGGAAATTCTCCTGCGCGTCCGTCAGATAGACCCGGAAGATCGGGTTCACATCGGCGGCCAGATCGGCCAGCAGGCCACGTGCATCAATCGTGACCACCAGCACCCCGAACGGTACCCCGCCCGGCCCTGCCACGGGTGAGGCGAGACGCAGCAAGGGACGGGCCGGTATCTCCAATGCCGGTTCGCTGCGGACCGGGTCCAGATCATCCACATGGATGCTGCCCGGTTCCAGATGCGCGACCTTGTCGATGGCGGCCAGATCGGCGTTCATGCGGTCGCCCGCTTCCAACTGCCCTTCGTCATTATCGACAATGACCAGCGGCCGCCGGTCGGTGACGGACAGATAGCTGACCCGGACGACGCCCGGCTTGGCCTGGATGAAGCCGCTGAAAATTGATTCCAGCCGGCGACGCCACAGGGCATCGGTCGAATTTTCCACCGTATCGACGCCGCCGCCTGTGACCGCGCGGGCGAGGCCGGACACAGGCGGGGTCAGGGTCAGGAACCGCACCTGCGCCCGCCAATCCTCCAGCGTGCGCGACACGATGTTGGCGCGCTGCATTACCAGGGTCCGCAGCCGCACATCCATTTCGGCCTGATAGTTCGACCGCTGCTCACGCCCGGCCACGAAAGCGATGGCAAGCACCAGCAGTACCAGCCCCGCGATCAGCAGGATCATGGTTCGGGGACGGAGCCCGCCTTCATCGACCGGATCGGAAATCAGCACCCCATCGCCCCCTTGGTGCGTCACGGAATGTCCCCTGTACGCCTTCACACGTATGCCAGTTGGACGCATTCCACGCACGGAGAATAGATATACGGGGGGCTAGAATGCCGGTGCAATGGGTTAGGAAGACAGTACCGACGCCAGTTCCGTGACCGCCATATGCGTGTAGCAGCCCGCCGGCAGACGCGGCAGGTGAAGGATGGGCAGTGCGTCACCCAGGAAGGGGCGCAGGGCCGCCACCGTATCGGCGGGCGGCACCGTCCCCCCGGGTGTCTCGGACAGGACCAGGGCCGCAACATGCTGCTGGCGTGCTCGAACTACCTCTACCGCTGTCAGGATATGGCTGATCGTGCCCAGATAGGTCCCGGCCACCAGGATGGCGGGCAGGCCCAGTTCGGCCATCCAGTCCAGGACCGTGCGCCCATCATCCACAGGTGCCATCACGCCGCCCACCCCTTCGATCAGCAGCGGGCCAGCGGCATCAGCGATGCGGCGGCGGCAGGCACTCAGCATGGCGCTGTACGGCACCAGCCGCCCCTCCTTGCGGGCCGCCATATTGGGGGCCAGCGGGGCGGCAAAGCGCCAGGGGGACACGCGGTCCAGACTTTCCGCCGTCAGTTCCAGCCCCATCGCGTCGATCAGGGCGGCGGGATCGCTGCCGGTGGGGTCATCGGGATCAATGCCGCTGACCAGCGGTTTGAACGCATCCGGCGTTAACCCCGCCGCCCGCCAATGCCGCAGCAGACAGGCGCTGACAAAGGTCTTGCCGATATCGGTGCCGGTGGCGGTGACGAAATACGCACCCATGGTCAAATCATCCTTTCCGTAGGGGAAGGCAGCGGCTCTACTACCCCCCTTTCCCTCAACCCCCCCATGCGCAGTGGGGGATGCTGGGCTGCATTTGGGTCCTGACAGCGTCGTGTAACAGGTTTTATACCACTAGCCGAAACCCGCTTTTCCTGTTGAAGGGATGAGAGATGAGCATCGCCGCCACTGCCCCGCACGCCGCCCTGGCCGGCAATCCGATCCGTAATGATTGGACGCAAGGAGAGGTGGAGGCGCTGTTCAACCTGCCTTTCATGGACCTGCTCTACCGCGCGCAGACCCTGCACCGGCAGTTTTTCGACCCGAATGAGGTGCAGATCTCCACGCTCCTGTCGATCAAGACCGGCGGCTGCCCGGAGGATTGCAATTACTGCCCGCAATCGGCGCAGTTCGACACCGGCCTGAAGGCCTCCAAGCTGATGCAGGTGGAAAAGGTCCTGGCCGAGGCGCGGGCCGCCAAGGAGCAGGGCGCTTCCCGCTTCTGCATGGGTGCTGCCTGGCGCTCACCCAAGGATCAGGACCTGGACACGGTCTGCGCCATGGTGGAGGGCGTAAAGGCCATGGGCATGGAGACCTGTGTCACGCTCGGCATGCTGCGTCCAGATCAGGCGCTGAAGCTGAAGGATGCGGGTCTGGATTATTATAACCACAATCTTGATACGTCGCCGGAGCATTACGGCAACATCATCACCACCCGCACCTATCAGGACCGTCTGGACACGCTGGATGCGGTGCGCAGTGCGGGCATCAATGTCTGCTGCGGCGGCATCATGGGGTTGGGTGAGGGGCGGGAGGATCGCGCCAGCCTGATCCGCACGCTCGCCACCCTGCCGCAGCACCCTGACAGTGTGCCGATCAACCTGCTGGTCAAGGTGGAGGGTACGCCGCTGGATCAGGCCGATCAGGTCGATCCCATCGAATTTGTCCGCACCATCGCCGTTGCCCGCATCACGATGCCGGCAAGCGTCGTCCGCCTGTCGGCGGGGCGTGAGGATATGAGCGATGAGATGCAGGCTTTATGCTTTGCCGCCGGTGCCAATTCCATCTTCTATGGCGAACGCCTGCTGACCACGCCGAACCCGGCCCAGGCGCGCGATGCCAAGCTGTTCCAGAAACTGGGCCTGCGGTCGATGCAGGTCGAGGTGGAAGCGGACGCCTGCGAATGACGGACAGCCCCGGCTGGCTGAATGAAGGCATGCGGCATATCTGGCTGCCCTACAGCCAGATGAAACATGCCGACCCGCCGCTGCCCGTGGTGGCGACAGAGGGCACGCGCATCCATCTGGCCGATGGGCGCGTGCTGATCGACGGGATCGCCAGCTGGTGGACCGCCTGCCACGGCTACAACCATCCGCATCTGCGGGCCGCACTGGAGGCACAGGCGGCCCGTATGCCGCATGTGATGTTCGGCGGCCTGTCCCATGAACCAGCTTTGACGTTGGCCTCACGACTGGCCAAGCTGCTGCCCGGTGATCTTGAACGGGTGTTCTTCGCGGAAAGCGGGTCGGTCGCGGTAGAGGTCGCCATGAAGATGGCGATCCAGTACTGGCTGAACAAAGGCGAGCGGGGACGGTCGAAAATCCTGTCTTTCACCGGCGGCTATCACGGCGATACCATCGCCACAATGGCCGTCTGTGACCCGGAGGAGGGGATGCATTCCCTGTTCACCGGGCTGCTGCCGGAGCATTTCGTGCAGCCATTGCCGCGTGACGCGGAAAGTCTGGCGGCGCTGGAAAGCTTTTTGGACCGGCATGCGGGGCAGATCGCCGCCATCCTGGTGGAACCGCTGGTGCAGGGGGCGGGCGGCATGGTGTTCCATGACGCCTCAACCCTGCGCAGCTTGCGTGATCTGACCGACCGCTACGGGCTGCTGTTGATCTTCGATGAGATTTTCACAGGGTTTGGCCGGACAGGCCACATGTTCGCCTGTCAGGCGGCGGGCGTCGTGCCCGACATCATCACCCTGTCCAAGGCGCTGACCGGCGGCACATTGCCCTTGTCAGCCACTATCGCGCGGGCCCGCGTATTCGATGCTTTCTGGTCGGACGATCCCATGGCGGCATTGATGCATGGGCCCACCTATATGGGCAATGCGCTGGCTTGCGCTGTCGCCAATGCTTCGCTGGACCTGTTCGACTCACACCCGCGTATGGAACAAGTGGCCGCCATCAATACATGGCTGAAAGCCGGACTTGAGCCCTGCCGCGGCCTGCCAGGGGTACTTGATGTCCGCACCTTGGGTGCCATTGGCGTGGTGCAAATGGATAGGATTGGTGATTTACGCAGTTTGAAGCGACTTTTGGTGGCTGAGGGGGTGTGGATCCGACCGTTCCGCGATATTCTGTATCTCACGCCGGCCTTTACGGCGACGGAGGAGGATGTGATGCGTCTGACGGGGGCGATCACCCGCGTTCTGGAACGGGGTCATCCATGAGTGCTGCTGCCGGCTGGTTGGACATGCTGGCGGCCCAGGCGCTGGACGCGCTGGAGATGACGGGCCGCCGCCGCACCTTGCGCGCCTATGACCGCGACGGCATCCGTCTGCGCCTGCCTGATGGCAATGTCCTGGTCGATGTCGCCTCCAATGATTATCTGGGTCTGGCCCAGGACCCCGGCATCATCGACCGGGCCGCCGAATATGTGGCCCGTTTCGGGGCCGGCAGCGGTGCCTCGCGTCTGGTCTGCGGCACCCTGACGGCCCATAGGGAAGTTGAAGAAAAGCTGGCTGCCTTTTTGGGGACCGAGGCGGCGTTGCTGTTCGGGACCGGGTTCCAGGCCAATTCCACGCTTCTGCCCGCATTAGCTGAACTGCTGGGCGGGGAGGCGGAACTGCTGGTCGACCGGCTGTCCCATGCCAGCATTCTGAATGGTGCCTTTGCCCAGGGGGTGAAGGCGAAACGCTTCCGGCACAATGACCTGAACCATCTGGAAGATCTGCTGAAGGAAGCGACCGGTCCCCGCATGGTGGTGACCGAGTCTGTGTTCAGCATGGATGGCGACCGCGCCGATCTTGCTGCCATCGCCGATCTGGCCGATCGGTACGGCGCGCCCGTCTATTTGGATGAAGCGCATGCCATCGGCGTTCTGGGGCCGGAGGGGCGGGGGCTGGCGGCAGAAATGCCGGGCCGTATCGCCGTGACGATGGGCACGTTGGGCAAGGCGTTTGGCGGGTTCGGTGCCTATGTCGCGGGGTCGCGACTGTTGATTGATTACCTGATCAACCGGTGTGCCGGGTTCCTGTACACGACGGCCCCGCCGCCGGCGGTGTTGGGCGCGCTGGATGCGGTGCTTGACGTCATCCCGTCGCTGGATATGGAGCGCATGCGCCTTGCCAGCATGGCGGATGCCGTGCGTATGGCGGTGCAGGGTGTCGGTTATGATACCGGGGCCAGCAGCACGCAGATCATCCCCGTCATCGCCGGCACCGAACAGGCGGCCCTGGGCCTGCAACAGATTTTGGAAATGGCGGGCTTCCTGGCCGTCGCCATCCGCCCGCCGACCGTGCCCGCCGGTACTTCGCGCCTGCGCCTGTCGTTATCGGCGGCGCTGGATGACCATACGGCGGGACAGTTGCTGACCGTGCTGTCCTGTCTGCCGCCGCCGGGCATGGGTCTGCCCTGATGACCCGCCCCCTGTTCCTGTTCGTGCATGGCTGGGCCGGCACGCCCCGCCTGTGGGACCCTGTGCGGGCGGTGCTGATCGCACGCGGGGTGGCGGCGGGGGATATGGTGACGGCGGTGCCGCCGGAAGGGACGGGACGCCCCCTCATCTGCATCGGCCATTCCCTGGGTGCCGCTTGGCTCCTGACCCAGAGGCCGACCTTATCGGGCTTCGTCGCCATCAATGGCTTTACTCGCTTCACGGCCACCCCCGACTTTATCGCTGGCACCCCTCCCCGCATCCTGATGCAGATGCGTCGCCGGTTGCTGGCCGATCCGGTGGCGGTGCTGGCCGATTTTCATGCCCGTGCCGGGCTGCCATTGCCCGATGGCCTGCCCGACGCCGAAACCCTGGCCGCGGGTCTGGACCTGTTGGGCGATATCGACGCGCGGGCCGCCTTTGCGGCGCTGTCTGTCCCGCATGTCGCCCTGTGTGGCGAGGATGACCTGATCGTGCCGCCGGCCCAGTCGCGCGGCAGTTTCCCCGACCCGGTGATGGTGCCGGACGCCGGTCACGCCCTGCCGGTCAGCCATCCGGGCCTGTGTGCCGACCATATTCTTTCCCTGGCGGCGCGATGCTGAACGAGGGTGATAAGCGCGCGGTGGCCCGCCGCTTTGCCGCCGCCGCCGCCCGTTATGATGCGTCGGCGCGGGTGCAGGCGCGCATCGCTGTCGCAATGGCCGAACGGCTGGCGGCGCTTGATCTTCCCACGGGCGTGCGGGTGCTGGAGATCGGGTGTGGCACCGGGCTGCTGACGGCGGCGGCGCTGGCCAGGCTGCCACAGGTGGGGCACTGGCTGGCGACTGACATCGCGCCCGGCATGGTCGCCGCCTGCCATCAACGCCTGTCCACTGACCCGCGCCTGTCGGTTGCCGCCATGGATGGGGAGGGGCCGGCGACGCAGGGACCGTTCGACCTGATCTGTTCTACCCTGGCCCTGCAATGGTTTCCGGATGCAGCCCGCGCGCTGTCGCTGTGGCACGGACTGCTGCGGCCCGGTGGGCGGCTATGTGTGGCGACATTGGGCGTGGATACGTTCGCGCAGTGGCGGGCGGCCCTGGCAGCGGCGGGGGTAAAGGCGGCGGGTCCGGCCTATCCCGATGCGGCCACCCTGTCCCGCTGGCTGGGGCCGGGTGGTCGGGTGGAACGACAGGATTTCGTGGAACATCACGCCGATGCCCGCCATTTCCTGCTGTCCCTGCGCGGGATCGGTGCCGATTACGCGCCCACCCGTCTGTCGCCTGCCAGCCTGCGCCGCGCCATGCGCGGGCTGGATGCCGTCAAGCCTGTGGACATCACCTATGATGTGCGCTGGCTGACCCTGCAGGCATCATCAATTTCCCATGGATGAAAATCCCGTCTCCCGCGTTTACGCTGTGTCGGGACGGGATAAGGCCGGGATGAGCGACGATCTTTTCCATCAACAGCTGACGGATCATCTGACGGCCTTGCGCCGCTATGCCTTCGTGCTGACCCGGTCGGCGGATGAGGCGGAGGATCTGTTGCAGGATTGCCTGGCCAAGGCGGTGGCATCGGCGGCGCAATGGCGGCCGGGCAGCGACCTGAAGGCCTGGCTGTTCCGTATCCTCTATACCTGCCATATCAGCCGACGCCGGCGGCAGCAGGTGCGCCTGCGCTCCGTCACCAGCCTGGAGGCGGAGATGGCCGAACCGTCCCAACCGCCAGATCAGCTGGCGCGGCTGGAGGCCGCTCGGGTGGTGGCGAAGCTGGAGACCCTGCCCGAGGGGCAGCGTCAGGCCATCCTGATGGTGGCCGTGGAAGATTTGAAATATGAGGACGCGGCCAGGCGTCTGGGCATTCCCATCGGTACCTTCATGTCGCGCATCGCCCGAGGACGGGAAGCCCTGCGCCGCGCGCTGGAGGGAGAGGAACGCCCGGCCCTGCGCGTGCTGGAGGGGGGCAAGCATGGACAATGATCTGACCCAGGACGGGATTGAGGAAAGCGATCTCCACGCCTTCCTGGATGGCGAGCTGGATGAGGCGCGCGCCGCCAAGGTCCGTGCTTATCTGATGGATAATCCTGACGCGCATGAACGGCTGGCCCGTTATGCCGAACAGCAGCTGGCGCTGGCGGCAGCGGCGGGAGAGCCATCCTGGCCCGCCCTTCCGGCACCGCTGGTGGAGGGGCTGGAACGGGGCTTGCGTCGGGGCCTGTGGCGGCAGCGCCTGTCGCGCGTGGCGGCGACGGTGCTGCTGGTCGCCATGGGCTGGGGGGCGAACGACCTTCTGCGCCGGCCCGTCTTTGCCAGCCTGCCCGACTATGCGCAGCAAGCCATCGACGCGCATGAGATTTTCGCCAACGACCCCACGCGGCCCGTGGAAATCCCCGGCACGAAGCCGGAGGAGATCCGGCGCTGGCTATCGGCCAAGCTGGGCGAACGGGTGGCCATCCCCGACCTGCGCCGCCTGGGCCTGACCCTGGTCGGTGCCCGCGTGCTGGGAACGGACGAAGGGGCGACGGGACAACTTCTCTATGAGGATGTGATTGGTCGACGCATGACCTTGTCGCTGGCCCCGGACGAGGGGGCGGCCCCCGACAGTCCCGTGATGGAAGAATTCCAGGGGCTTGAGGTTGGCCTGTGGCGGGGGGAGGATTTCGCCCTTGCCGCCATTTCCAACGACATGCCCGTGGAACTCGACCGTCTGATCCAGGCTGTCGATGTGGCGTTGCTGCCGGAGCCGGAAAAAAATCACCATGAAGGGGATGAAGGAAATTGAGACCGCGTTCTTCCCTTCATGATCCGCCCTGTGCCCCATCCCGTCCCTGTGTCGATGCCGCCAACCCGCCCCGTGCGGGATGCGCGTATTGACCTGTTCCGGGGGGCGGCGCTGCTGGCGATTTTCATCAACCATATCCCCGGCAATCCGGGCCGGTTCCTGACCTGGAACTGGCTGGGTTTTTCTGACGCCGCAGAGCTGTTCATGCTGCTGGCGGGACTGTCCCTGTCATTGGCTCATTGGGAGTTCCAGGCCCGGCATGGCTGGCTGCGGCTGGCCCTGCGGCTGGGTGCGCGTTCCTTCCGGCTTTACAGGACCTATCTGCTGCTTGCCCTGGTGCTGGCGGCGGGCGGCGCGGCGGCATTCGCGGCCACCGGCGACCGGGCCATCGTCTGGCATTTGGGGATCGAACCGCTGCTGGATGATACAGTCGCGGCCCTGCCGGCCCTGTTCGCCCTGCAATACCTGCCCGGCTATGCGGATATCCTGGCCACCTATGTGCCGCTGGTGCTGGCCAGCGCCTTCCTGTTGCCGCTGGCGGCGCGGGGTGTGTGGCTGGTGCTGCTGCCGTCGGGCTTGCTCTGGCTTTATGTGCAGATGACGGGTGCCAACCTGTCGGCGGGGTTCCAGGGTGAGCGCTGGATGTTCAACCCATTGGCGTGGCAGTTCCTGTTCTGCATCGGCTTGTGCATCGGCGCAGGGGCGAAGCGCGACCTGTCATGGCCGCGCCACCGGCTGCTGGATATGGCTGCCTTTGCCTGGGTCGCCGTGGGCGTGGTGGCGGTGGAGCCGTGGCGGCAGCTGGGCTTTGACCATCCGCTGCCCTCTTTCCTGGCCCTGCCGCTGGGGTCGAAGGACGGGTTGGGCTGGCCCCGGCTGCTGCATATCCTGGCGCTGGCGCACCTGGTGGTGCGGTTTCTGCCGGCGGGTGCCGATGTGCTGCGCGCTGCATGGCTGGCACCGCTGCGCCTGCTGGGCCGGCAGCCGCTGCCCGTCTTCGCGTTTGGCGCGATCCTCAGTTTCGCGGGGCATTACGCCCTGATCGCCTGGCCTGATCCCGGCTGGGCACGCATCGTTTTCATCAATGCCGGTGGGGCGACTGCCCTGCTTCTCCTGGCTGCCCTCCTGGAGTGGCAGGCCGCCGGCATGCCACGGCCCGACATGCCCCTTCGCGGGCCGTGGCACCCTTTCACCCTGCGCGCCCTGTCGCGTGATTAGACCGCTCGAACTATGATGATCATGCAGAATTTCGACCTTGACCCTGTCCGCCCCGGTATTGGTGAACTGGCCCCCTGGTTCGTCGCCGCCAGCGGTGACACTGCCCAGTTTCATCTGTCCAGTCTTGGGGGGCGTAACGTTGTTCTTTGCTTTCCAGGGGCGCAAACCGCTCCGGCAATAGCGGCAATCGATCTGCTTGCCGCTGCCGCCGGCCGCATGGATATCAATCATGCGATATGCTTCGCGGTGATCAGCGGCGCTGACGCGCCGGCTGCTCGCCACCGCTGGCCGCATCTGCGCATGTTCCACGACGATACGCCATCCCGTCTCTATCCGCTCTATAACGTCGCGCCGGAGGGTGGATGGATTGTGATCGATACGTCGATGCGCATTCTGATGCGCGCACCCCTGTCCGATGGAACTGCGGTACTGTCCCGGGTAGCGGCAATACCGCCTTCCGGACTGATGGGTCCTATCGATCAGCCCGCCCCGGTACTGACCGTGCCGGGTGTGTTCGAGCCGGAATTCTGCCGCTATCTGGTGGACCTTTATCAGCAGCAGGGCGGCACGGAATCAGGCTTCATGCGGGAGGTGAACGGCCAGACCGTCGGTATTGTCGATCACAACTTCAAGCGGCGACAGGACCTGGAGATCGATGATGAGGCGATCCGTGCGGCAGCCCGAGAGCGTATTGTACGTCGTCTGGTCCCGATGATCACCCGTGCCCTCAGTTTTCGTACCACCCGCATGGAGCGTTACATTGTCGCCTGCTATGACGGGTCGGAAGGCGGCTTCTTCCGCGCGCACCGTGACAATACCACCCGCGGTACAGCCCATCGCCGCTTTGCCGTCACCATCAACCTGAACGCGGAAGAATTCGAAGGCGGGGAGTTGCGTTTTCCGGAGTTCGGGCCCCGTACCTATCGGGCACCGACGGGCGGTGCCGTGGTCTTCTGTTGTTCGCTGTTGCATGAGGCGACGCCGGTCACCGCTGGCACCCGCTACGCCTTCCTGCCCTTCCTTTACGATGAAGCCGCAGCCAAGGTGAGGGAGGCCAATATCGGCTTCCTGGGCGATGGGACGGCGCAATACAAGGCGGGCTGACCTTCCCCGTCACAAAACTGTCGCCATGCCCGTGCTAACCCGCTGCCTGTCCAGGAATGCCGGGTGGGGCGGATATGGCGGGTGCGGAGGCGGAAAGGGTACTGGCGGTGGAGATGCTGGAAACAGCGCTGCCCCGGCATCGGGACCTGTTGCAGGCCTATTTCCGCAATCGCCTGCCTTGTCCACAGGATGCGGAGGACCATGTGCAGGAAGTGTATTCCCGCGTCATTGCCGCCACGGCCCCGCAGACCGGCATCGCCAACTGGAAAGGCTTTCTGCTGCGCGCCGCCGCCAATCTACTGACCGATAATTTCCGGCGCGATCAGGCCCGCGCCGGGGGCCGGCATGTATCATTAGACGACGATCTTGATGCTGGCAGCGATGAGGTCGCCACGCCCGAACGTGTCGTCGCGGCGCGTCAGCGCCTGGGCCATGTCCAGGCAGCGCTGGCCGAACTGGATCCGGTCTGCCGCGAAGCGTTCCTGCTGTGCCGGGTCGAAGGCATGAGCCATCGCGACATCGCCGCCCGGCTAGGGATTGAGGTCGGGGCCGTTACCCGTCATGTCGAACGCGCCCTGATCCATCTGGCGCGGCGCACCGGTGGCCGGGGTGCGGCATGACCCTGCCCGCCGATCATGATCTGGAACAGGCGGCCCGCTGGATGGCGCGGCTGCGTGCCGGGCAGGATGCCGCCACCCGCCGCGATTTCCGCCGCTGGCTGGAACAGGACCCCGCCCATGCCAGCGCCATGGAACGGGTGGCCAGCGCCTGGGAACAGGCGGGACCCCTCCTGCCGGTGCCGTCGGTGCGTCATCAGGCACGCCCCTTCATGACCGGCTTTGCGGCGCTGGCGGCGTGTCTGGCCCTGCTGCTGGCCGTGCCGCCACAATGGCTGGCCTGGGCACGGGAGAACCACGCGACGACGCGGGGGGAGGTACGGGCGATCCAGCTTTGGGATGGCAGCGAAATCCGCCTGGATGCCGACAGCGCCGTGGAGGTCGCCTATGGCCCGTTCAGCCGGGATATCCGCCTGACACGCGGGGAGGCCTCCTTCAAGGTCGCGAGAAGCCGCCTGCGCCCCTTCGCGGTCACCGCCGACCACCTGACCATCGTGGCGACCGGCACGGAATTCATCGTGGAGGATGCGACCGACACACGCGTCACCCTGCTGGAGGGCGGGGTGGATCTGCGCGACCCGGCCAGCGATCGGGTGACAGGCCGCCTTGCCCCCGGCCAGATGGCGGTGGCCGACGGCATGCGCCCGCCCCGCATCGCCAGTGCCGACATTGAACAGGCCGGCGCCTGGCGCCAGGGCCGCCTGATCTTCAACCAGACCAGTCTGGGTGAGGCGCTGACCCGTTTCGCCCGCTATGGCGGCCCGCGCGTCACCCTGTCGGAAAACGCCGCCGCGCTGCAGGTCAGCGGCGTCTTCGCCACCGGCGATGTCGAGAAATTTGTGGCCGTGGCCGCCAAACTGCACGGTCTGGCGGTCACACGCGGCGGTGATGGCGGCATGACCCTGACGGTGGAGCGGGGGAAAAGGCGGGGGTAGGGTCAGCCCTCCCCACCCATCATCAAGACGATGATCCTGCGGACATCATCGACGAAGGATTGGGGGGCCTTGCTGACAAACTCCATCCGGCGTTCGATCCAATCGACCGAGCGGATATGTTCCGGCAAGGCCACACCGGTAATCTTGCAGCCTGCAGGAACCCGCACTTCCAGCGGGCCGCCTTTTACCTGATTGGTGATCGGCACGACTGCGGCCAGCCCTGTTCCCGCCGTGACAGCCTTTACAAACATCACCAGTGCGGGGCGGCGACCGCCCTGTTCCGTGCCGGCCTTCGGATCGCAGTTGATATAGACAAGGTCGCCCAGGTCCGGCTGATAGCTGCCCTTGGCATCCCTCACCATATTTCTTTCCCAACCGGGTCGCCCAGATCGACGTCCTGATGGCGATGTTCAGGACGGTAATTCTGCATCAGAGACTCAATCGTCACCTTCTGCGGTGCCGGCTTGATGATAATCGCCCCATCGACGGCCCGTACATCGACGGCCATGCCGTCCTGCAGGTTGATATCCTCCGCGACACCCTTCGGGATACGAAGGCCGAGGCTGTTACCCCATTTCGAGATGGCGACCAACATCGTGTCCGGTCCTTATCGTTGCGACGGATGCGCTTTGACACAGCGCGGTACCAAGCCGACCATATGGATATACAAAAGATATCCGAAAAGATCAAGCCGTCTCCACCCGATGACACTTCCATGACGCTCGGATGAAAGTTCCGCATCGGCCCGGAAACCGCCGCCGACGTGCGTCTATCCCGTTGTCCATGCTGGCATTGCCCGGCTGCCCCACGGGAGAGTTCCGATCATGCGTATGCGTTCCCTGGCCCTTGGCGTTTCCGCCCTGGCGATCCTGTCCTTTGTGCCCGGCCATGCGTTGGCACAGGCACAGCCGGTGGCGGCATCCCCCGCTGCCTTCACCCTGGCCCCGCGTGATCTGGGCGATGCGCTGGTGGCACTTGGCCGGCATTACGGGCGCAACATCCTGTTCACCCCGGCGCAGGTGGCGGGCAAGCGGTCGGCCCCCGTTACATCCGCCGCCGGCTTTGACGCCGCGCTGAAGGCGCTGCTGGCCGGCACCGGACTGTCGGCGGAGGTGGGGGCCGATGGGTCAGTGACGTTGGCCACCCGCACGGCCGCCGCAACACCCGTCCCGGGTGCCCGCCCTGCGCCTACCCGTTCGCCTGCTGCCGTTGCCAGTGCCGCCCCCGAACAGGTAGCGCCGCAGAAGGTGGAGGAGATCATCGTCACAGGACAGATCTTCTACCGCAACCGCACTGCCGACCCCAACCCGGTCCTGTCCTACGATCTGGAATATTTCCAGCGATTTGAGCCAGTGTCGGTGGGCGAGATGATGAAGCGCGTGCCGGGCGTCACCTTCGCCGCCGACGTTCTGGAATATGACGCGGTGCAGATGCGCGGCCTGCCGCCCGGTTATACCCAGGTCCTGATCAATGGCCGCCGCCCGCCGGGCGGAGAGGCCGACCGTTCCTTCTTTGTGGACCGTATTCCGGCCGAACTGGTGGAGCGGGTGGAGATCGTGCGTGCGCCCCGCGCTGATCAGCCGTCCGAAGGTGTAGCCGGCACTCTGAACGTGGTGACGAAGGAGAGCGAGGCGTTTGAGGGCGGTTTCGCCAAGGCCGGCGCCCTGATCAATGAGGATGGCAAGGTTCGCCCCTCCTTCGCGGTCGCCTATGCCGACAGTATTGAAGACATGTCCTACTGGGCTGCCATCAACTTTCAGGGCCGCCGTAACCCGAAAAAGAAGGTCACTGATTTTTACGATGGTTCGTTCAGCGAATATACAGGCAGGGAATTGCAGGATGATACCCGTGACGGCGTTGATATCTCCGCCAACGGGGAACTGGTCACGCGGCTGGGCGAGGGCTCGCTGCGTCTGACCGGGCTGGTGGTCGATACCAACCGCGATGAGGATGAAACCTCCGTCACGTTCGAGGGCGACAGCCCCGCAGAACTGGAACAGGACGAGGTGGAAGTGCAGCGTGAACGTATCGGTCAGCAGACCTACGCCCTGTCGGCGGCCTTCACCCACCCGCTCTCCATCGGCGAACTGGGCCTGGATGCCGGCTGGTCCGGCTATCGTGAGGATAGCAAGACCGAAGTGGATGAGGGCGACGCGGTCGACGAGGCCGAACTGGTGGAGCGCGAGACGCTGGACACCACTGACGATGAGCTGTCGGGCACGGTTTATTACAAGTTCACCCAGGGCATGGTGGCGACCAAGGCCGGCATCGACCTGCTGCACAAAAAGCGCGACACCGCCAACCGCACCTTTGAACTGGATGATGGCGCGTGGGAGGAAGAAACGGCCCCCGGCGCCGTCTTCACCATCAAGGAACAGCGCTATGATCCCTATGTGCGCTTTTCCTTGAACCTGACCGACCGCCTGACACTGGATGCCGGTGCCCGCTATGAGATCTCACGCCGCGATGTCAGCAGCGAGGATGGCAAGGCCGATTATGACAGCGAGGCCTTCAACCCGTCCGCCCATCTGCGCTTTCAGGCGACCGAGGCCGACCGCTTCCTGTTCTCCGTGGCCCGCACGGTCCGCCGTCCCGATTACGACCTGATCAGCCCCTATCGCCAGGAGGAGGAGCCGGCGGACGAGGATGAGCTGATCGGCAATCCCCTGCTGGCCAATGAGCGCGCCTGGGGCATTGATGTCGGGTATGAGCGGCAGCTGGGCCGGCGCGGCATCATCGGTGCCAATTTCTTCTACCGCGACATCACGAACCTGATTGAGCTGTTCAATACCGGCGAGGATGCCGAGGCCGGCGGCAATGTCTATGAGGCGCGTAATGCCGGCAAGGGGCAGAGCTGGGGCATGGAGATCGACTTCTCCACCCCGCTGGACTTTGCGGGCCTGCCCGATACGGGCCTGTTCGCCAATTACACCTGGCTGGACAGCGAGATGCGCGACCCCACGCTGGGCACCAAGCGCCGTTTCAACAATCAGCCCCGGCATATCTACAATCTGGGCTTCATCCAGACGATCCAGAGCCTTGATGCCAGCCTGGGCGCGTCCCTGTCTGGCCGGTCGAAGGCCAAGGAGGTGTCTCTGGATGAGGAGGTCGATCTCTCCTACGGCAAGGACCTGGAAGCCTTTGTCGAAAAGCGTTTCGCCGACCGGTTCGTCCTGCGTCTGTCTGCCTCCAACCTGCTGAACCGCAAGAAGAAGGAAGGGTTCGTGACCTTCGACGGCGACAGCGTGGCCGACATCATCGACGCCCACCGCGCCGGTGAGGTGGAGGAAAGCGAGCGTGAGAGCGAGCAGTCCGGCCGCCTGTTCCAGGTCACCCTACGTGCCACGTTCTGAGTTGTTTGATCTGTCGTTCCCTCACCCTCCCAAACGCTGGCGCCGATGGGAGGGTGAGGGGGCCCCGCTCCCTTGAAAGGACCCCCATGCGCCCCCTGATCCCGCTCGCCCTGATCCTGATGCTCGCTGCCTGCGGCCAGGAACCTGCCGCCCCGGTGGCCGCTTCCGCTCCCCTCCCTCTGGTGAAACCAGTGGCGGAAACGGTACCCGGACTGCCCGATGGCGGGGCAAAGGGCGATGCCGATGATCCGTCCTTCTGGCTGCACCCGGACGACCCGGCCCGCAGTCTGGTGATTACGGCGGCCAAGGGGGCGGGATTGCGGGTTTATGACCTTCAGGGCAAGCTGGTGCAGCGGATCGATGCCGAGACTGAGGGACGCTACAACAATGTCGATGTCGCCTATGGGCTGAAGCGCCCCGACGGATCGACCATCGACATTGCGGTCGCCAGCGACCGGGGCCGCGACCGGCTGATGGTGTGGGCCATTGATCCGGCCAACCCGGCGGCCCCCCTGACCGATATCACCGACCCCACCCAGGGACAGGTCTTCCCCACCCGCCTGTCGCCGGACGGGATGGCGGAGGTGACGAACCCCGTTGCCGATCAGGCCAGCGCCTATGGCCTGACCCTGTGGAAGGACAAGGCAACGGGGGAGGTGCGGGCCGTGGTGGCGCAGCGCAACGCGGCCCGTCTGGCCGAACAGCGTCTGGTGATCCGGGCCGACGGCACGGTCGGACATGAGCGTACCCGCCACTGGGACTTCCCCACCACCCACAAGGGCCAGGACCTGACCGCCGAGAACGACAATGACCCGGCCCTGGACTGGCAGCCGCAGTTCGAGGGGCTGGTGGTGGATGAGGAAGCGGGCATCCTGTTCGCAGGGCAGGAGGATGTGGGCCTGTGGCGCGTCAACCTGACCACCGGGAAGGCTGACGACCAGCCCTTCTATGAAACGCGCGGATCGGTCAAAAGTCCCTTCAACAGCCAAGACAGCAAGGTCGCCCGCGATGTCGAAGGCTTGGCGCTATATCGCGGCGCCGATGGCACCGGCTACCTGATCGCGTCCAGCCAGGGCGACGCCCATGGCGATGAAAAGGCCCCCGACGCCGCTGGCCTGGATGACAGTTTCGCCATCTTCGAACGCGGCGGCCACAACCGCTATCTGGGCAGCTTCAAACTGACCGCCAATGGTGCCATCGATGCTGGCCAGGAATGCGACGGGGCCGAACTGATCTCCATCCCGCTGCCAGGATATCCGGCGGGTCTGCTGGTCGTGCAGGATGGGTACAATGACGACCTGAACGGCCTGAATGGCGAACCGGAGGCGACCAATTTCAAGTACATCTCCTGGGCCGAATTGGTGGCGGCGATGCCGCAGCTGACGGTGAAGGCCGGCGGGTGGTCGCCGCGTTAACGCGGCTCCACCACCGCTCTGAAATACGCCAACGTTTCCGCCTCCAGCGCCTTGACCCAGGCGGTGGGCCAGTAGCTCAGTTTTACAATCACGGTGCGGCTGGCGGGGTCGATGAAGATGTACTGGCCATGCACGCCCTTGGCCATGAAGGCGTCGCTGTCGGGCAGGGTCCACCAGAAATACTGGTAGCCCTGATCCCGACCGGGTGCCGCCGGTTCGGTCCCGTCGGGCACGGTGGATTGCCGGACCCAGTCGGCGGGCACTACCTGCCGGCCATTGGCCCGCCCGCCCTCCAGCATCATCAGGCCCAGGCGGCCATAGTCGCGAAGGGTGGCGTTGAAGCCCGCGCCGGCCCAGGCACGGCCCGTTCCCGGCGGCCCGTCCAGCAGCCAGGTCCCCGCCCGTTCCATCCCCGCCGGCTGCCACAGCTTTTCTGCCATATACGCTGCCAGCGGCTTGCCCGTGGCGCGTTCCAGGGCCCAGCCGACCACGCCGGTTTCCAGCGTTGAATAGTTGAAATGGCTGCCGGGCGCATGGTCGCTGCCGATACGGGTGGCAAGGTCGGTAAACCGCTCACGCTCAGTCACGAAGCTGTTCTCATACAGCTCCGCCATCTGGCTTTTTGTGCCGGTGCCATAGGTTTCGGCAAAGGCCGCCCCCGACCGCATCAGCAGCGCCTGACGCAATGTCACCCCCTCATACCCGCTGCCCGCCAGTTCTGGGACATAACGGGTCAGGAGATCATCGACACTGCCGATAGCCCCATCCCGGATGGCGATACCGACCAGGATGGAGGTAATGGATTTCGCCATGGAGAAGGAGATGAACCGGCTCTCCGGCCCGCTGTGATTGCGGTAGATCTCATGCACAATCCGCCCGTCGCAGATGACCAGCATGGCGTTGGTCCGCGTGCGTTCCAGAAAGGCGGCGGTGTCATATTGCTGCCCCTCGAAACTGTAGGTGAGGCTCAGGGGCCGGATATCCTCCGGCAGTTTCCAGACCTTCCGCCCCGCCGGCACGGGGGCCGTCTCAAACATCTCGTCCATATGGCGGAAGGTCAGGCTGTTCAGTCCCTCCCCATAGAGTACCCGCCGCATCTGCTGCTGCGACGGCGTCACCTCCGCCTGAACGGAACCGGCCAGCAGCAGCGACAGCAGCAGGAAGGGCAGGGGGCGGAACATGGGCGGCAGCCTTGCGGTCAGGGGACTGCTCCGCTCTACTAAGCCGCCTGTTCACCGTCAATCACAGCCTTCAACTCCACCGACGGGTCGGCGGCGCGGGCGGCATCGATCAGCTTCCCACCGGTGATCAGGGCCTTGGCCTGGATGAAGTCGCGGGCATTGTTCAGGCAGTCGATGGCGATCAGCCGCCCGTCGCGCAGATACAGGACGGAGAAGCCGGGGGCGGTGGTATCGCCGCGTACCAGCACCTGCTCATAATCCATGGCCAGACCCGCGGCCTGCATCTTCACATCATACTGGTCTGACCAGAACCAGGGCAGGGCGGCATAGGGCTTTTCCAGACCCAGGATCGTATCCGCCGCTACCTTGCCCTGATCAACGGCATTCTGCACCGATTCCAGGCGGATGGCCCGGCCCGCGAAGGCATTGGGATGCAGGGCGCAATCGCCGATTGCAAGGATGTGCGGGTCCTGCGTCCGGCACAGTGCATCCACCACCACCCCGTTGGGGCAGGGGAGGCCAGCCAGGGCCAGCGGTTCGACATTGGGGATGATGCCAATGCCGACAATCACGATATCGGCCTGGATCAGGCTGCCATCCGACAGTTCCACACCGTTCACCCGCCCCTCACCGCGCAAGGCCGACACCTGGGCCGACAGGCGGACATCCACGCCGTGACGGCGATGCAATTCGGCGTAGAAGGCAGAGACAGGCGGGGAGGTGACGCGGGCCAGCAGCCGTTCCTGGGCCTCCAGTACCGTCACCTCATGCCCCATGGCGCGCAGCACCGCCGCGGTCTCCAGCCCGATGTAGCCGCCGCCCACGATCACCACGCGCGCACCCGGCACAAGATCGGCCTTCAGCGCGTCGATATCGGCGATGGTGCGGATGGCATGCACGCCGGCCAGACCGGCCCCTGGACAGGACAGACGCCGGGGCCGCCCGCCCGTGGCCCAGATCAGTTTGCCATATCCGACCCGTGCGCCATCCGTCAGGGTCAGGGTTCGTTCGGCCCTGTCCACCGCCGTCACACGCCGGCCCGTCAGCAGACTGACCTGTTTTTCTTGCCAATATTCCGGCTTGCGCAGGGCCAGACGTGCCGCGTCGCGCTTGCCGGCCAGATATTCCTTGGACAGGGGCGGGCGTTCATAGGGGGCTGCGTCTTCATCCCCGATTATCGCAATGGACCCGGGAAAGCCACCCTGGCGCAGGGATTGCGCGCATTGCGCCGCCGCCTGTCCCGCCCCGGCAATGACGATATCGTAGTCGGTCTGGCCCATGGCAACGGTCCTTTGCAAGAAGACGCACCTGTCCCGTTCCCGACCACGACGGGGCAGCGGGATCAGGGACCAGTGGCAGGTGGAATGCGCGCGGGCCTTATTCCGCCGCGCGCTGCCCAGTCAGGGAGATATATTCGGCGAAGATATCGCCCTGGATCGTCGTATGCTGACGCAGCCGGCGATAGGCGATTTCAGGGTCGCCCTGCTGCACCGCCTCCATGATGGCGGCATGGTCGCGCAGGTTTTCCTCTGCCCGGCCCGGATAGTTCAGCTGATAACGGCGATAGGGAACAAGCTGCAGGGCCAGCTTGTCGGTCATTTCCACCAGCACGTCATTATGGCTGCCCCAGACCAGCAGCTGATGGAACTTGCGGCTGGCCGCGTAATATTCGTCCTGGCGACCGGCATTATAATGGTCTTCGGACTGCTTATGCACCTCGGCCAGCTTGGCCTTTTCCTCCGGCGACATGCGGCGTGCCGACAGCTTGGCGCACAGGCCCTCCAACTCCGACATGACCTCAAACATATGGATCATGCGGCGGATATCCATGCTGGCCACGACGGCCCCCTGGCGTGGACGCTTTTCTACCAGCCCGGATTCCACCAATTGCAGCACCGCCTCGCGCACCGGCGTGCGGGAAACGCCGAAGCGGTTGGCAATCACTTCCTCGTCCAGGCGTGAACCGGGACGCAGGCGGCCCATGAAAATGTCCTGTTCCAGGGACACACGCACATGTTCTGCATGCGTGACGTGTGTAGGCTTGTTCATCAATCCTCCGCCGCGCGGTACCCGCGCTTGGCCATTTCCGCCTCTCCCGATGCCGCCACCATCGCACCCCGTACAGGACGGCATCCCTGTCATGTATCGGTCATGGTGGGCCACAAGTCAAGCCGTCGCGGCGTGGATTGAATACGGATAAGGCCGTCTGTGCATACTTTGATGCGGGGCCGCTCCCCGTAGGCTCAGGCAGGTGAGCTGGTGGGGAGAGATAAGAACGGCGGGATGCCAGGGGAATGGTGGCGGCAGCCGGCGGAACAACGAACTTCCTGCACGGCCGCACAATTTCTGTCTTCGTATACATTGCGCGCCGTAAAAAAATATTATACAGTCCAAATCGTATCCAGAAAACGCCAACCCCGAACGTGTGTGACGGGGCCTTGTATCCGGCAATGCCGCCGGAATTCCCAGAATGATCCGCCGTGAATGCGGGTGACAGGAAAAGAGCCGCCGAAGCGCGGCGATCAGGGAGGATAAGTCGATGTCACGGAGATACCGTGTGGCAGGGCTGGGCCTGTGCGCCAGCGCGTTCGCCATGCTTGCAACCATGCCCGCCGCCATCGCGCAGCAGGCCCCCGCCTCCAGCACGGAAGTGGCACAGGCCGCGCCGGCACAGGCCATCGGTCTGGATGAGATCGTGGTGACGGCCAACCGCCGGCAGAGCAATTTGCAGGAAACGCCGGTGGCCGTGTCGGCCTTCACGCCCGCCATGTTCGATGCGGCCCCGCCCAAGGATTTAGGTGATATCGCGGCCTACGTGCCCAATTTCTCCGCCGCGCGCGTCACCGGCTTCAACGCTGCCTCCTTCGCCATGCGCGGCGTCGGGCAGGTGGACATCATCGTCTATTCAGAGGCGCCCGTGGGCGTGATGCTGGACGATTTCGTGATGCCCAGCGTGCAGAGCCAGCTTCTGGACACGTTCGACGTGGAGCGGGTGGAAGTACTGCGCGGGCCCCAGGGAACGCTGTTCGGCAAGAACACGACCGGCGGTGTCGTCACCGTATACACGAAGAAGCCATCCCTGACCGATCAGGCGGGCGAGGTGCAGTTCACTGCCGGCAGTTTCGGCACCCGCGCGGCCAAGGCATCGGTGAACTTGCCGCTGGTGGAGGACAAGCTGGGCGTGCGTCTGGTCGCCGCCTATAACAAGTCCGACGGCTATTACAAGAACGGTGCCTGCTATGGCCCGGTTCCCGGCAGCAATGCGCGCGGCTGCGGCGATGGCTCCAAGCTGGGTGGCGAGGATATCTTCAATGGCCGCGCCAAGGTTCTGTGGAAGCCGGTGGAGAATGTCGAGGCTTTGTTCCAGGTGGAACGCGTGCGCGACAATTCCGACAGCGTGCCCGTCGTCAACACCACGCCGTCCGACAACCGTTGGGCCTTCTATAATCTGGGCTTCAGCCAGGATGCCGGCGACCCGCTGGACCATGCCGGCATCACCAACCGCGACGACAGCCTGCTGAACATGTCGGATGGACATCAGGTCGATGTCGACGGCTATTACAGCACCCTCAACTGGGACGCCGACAAGGTTACGCTGACCTCCGTCACCGGCTGGCGCAAGCAATATTCGCAGCTGCCCAGCACCTATACGGGTGAGGTCGGCCCCATTTCCCTTTTCGATGCCAACCGCACCGACCTGCGTAAGACCTTCCAGCAGGAATTCCGCATGGCGTCCAACTGGGACGGACCGGTGCAGATGGTGGCCGGCGGCTTTTATCAGAAGAACGACGTGAATTTCTGCGTGGCGCAGATCCTGGGCTTCCTTGACCTGTTCGGCGTGACCCTGCCGTTCGGCACCTTCAACAACAACCCGCAGGTCCTGTGCAATCAGGAACGTCAGAAGGCCTATGCCGCCTATGGAGACGTCACCTGGGAGGTTAATGACAAGCTGACCCTGATCGGTGGTGCCCGCTGGACCAAGGAGAAGAAGGCCTGGGCCGGGCGCAATCAGGTGTTCGTGCAGGCCCTGTCCGGCACCTTTGATCCGAATTTCACCTGGAATAAGCTGGGTAAGCTTCTGAATGCCGGTGATTTCAACAAGTACCCGACCGGGGTGGTGCGCGACAGCGAAAGCTGGTCTGAACCAACTTGGCGGGCCAGCGCGTCCTATAAGGTCACCGACGATCTGATGGCCTATGCCACCTATTCGCGGGGCTTCCGGTCCGGTGCCTATAATGACCAGACAGGGACCACGGGTGTGGCCATTCCAGCACAGGCCGCCCGGCCCACGAACCCGGAACTGGCTGACAGCTATGAAGCTGGCATCAAGACCGACTTCCTTGACAACCGCGCCCGGCTGAACGCGACCGCTTTCTATGTGAACTACAAGGACATGCAGCGCGGTCTGGTCGCCACGCTGACCAACTCCTTCGGGGAACAGGTGCAGGAAACCCGCTTCTTCAATGCGGGTGAGGCCACCGTGAAAGGGCTGGAGCTGGAAGGCAGCATCCTGCCGACCGACGGCTTGGAAATCCGCGGCGTTCTGGGCTATCTGGACGCTAAGTATGACCGGTTCGAAGCCGATACGAACTTCGACGGCAAGATCGATATCGACTTCTCCAACCGCCCCCTGAACCGCGCCCCCAAATGGCAATGGTCGCTGGACGCCACCTACACGATGGATCTGGCCGACAAGGGCGAGATCCTGTTCAACGGCGCTATCCAGTTTGAGGATGAAAACGGCTATGTCTATTCCGATGTCAGCCCGGAGTTCGACAGCAAGCTGGTCAAGAAGACCCTGCTGAACGCCGCCATCACCTGGCACGATGCCGACGGCCGCTACACGGTCCAGGCCGTGGGCCGCAACCTGACCGACAAGCGCTACAACACCGCCACCAACGTGGTCGGCTCACTCTGGACCTTCTCCACCTACGGCCCGCCCCGCTATTACGGCCTGACCGTGGGGGCGAAGTTCTAAGGGGCCCCCCTGAAGCGTGAACTCCCGAGAGGCGACCTTTGGGGGGCTGGTGCGGACCGGTCCCCCCTTTTCTTTTGGGTGTCAAGAGCCGTAAAGCTGACTGTGCGTACCCACTCGAATAAACATCACGGTGACATAGCCCCCGGTCTCGATGAACACGAGGCGCAGGTCAAAACCCGCGCTGATGGATCGATGTCCCGCAAGCGCGCCTTTCAGGGGATGATTATACAGTTCCGGAGCATGGGGATTGTCGCAGAAGGCCTTGATCGCCTTCTCCACCGCCGTCTGCTGATTTGGCTGCAACAGGTCAAGCTGTTTGATGAATTTCCGGTGGAAGCGGATTTCCATGCTCACCCGCCGGTGCCGCTCCGCTGGTGTCGCAGATAGGCGATGGCGGCATCCGCGTCCTGGAAGCCGGGGGAAAGGTTCTCGCCCAGCTGCGCTTCTGCACTGGCCGCCAGGATTTCCTGCTCTTCCGCCGGCGTGAAGCCGTTCTCTGTCAGGACTTCCTCAACATGCACGCGCACCAGCGCGTCCGGCGAGATGCCGGGCCGCAGCTTCGCCGGAACATCCCGGGCGCGGTAGATACCCGCCGGAAGGGTTGGCTTTGTAGGGGCGAAACGCATGGCTTCAGGTCCAGAGGCACAATGACGATCAATAGTCGGACATTGCCGCCGCCCTGTCAAACCCGCCAGCTGGTGCCTCACACCACATTGAAATGCTCCGGCACGCCGCCGGGCCAGACGGTGCCCCACATCTGCATGCCGCCATCGATGGTCAGCATTTCACCGGTGATGAACTTGCCCGACGGGGCGACCAGATAGATCACACCCTCGGCCACGTCCCAGGCATTGCCCATGCGGCGCATCGGGTTGGTATCGGCAAAGCGCGCGGTGGCCTCTGGCGGATAGACGTTGAAACCTTCTGTCGCCACCGTGCCGGGCGCCACGCAGTTCACGCGGATATTCAGCGGCGCCCATTCGGTGGCCACCGTCTTGGACAGATAGATCACGCCGGCCCGCGCCGCACAGGTATGGGCCGCCTGGGGCATGCCGCGTTCGACATAGGCCACGATATTGACGATGGACCCCGCCTCGCCCCTGTCGCGCCAGCGCTTGGCGGCGGCCTGCATCATGTGCCAGGTGCCGTTCAGGTTGGTGTCGATGACGGCGTTCCAGCCCTTCTTGGAAAAGTCGATGGCCGCCTGCGGGAACTGCCCGCCGCCATTATTCACTACATGGTCGATGCGCCCGAATTCCGCGATGGTGCGGTCCATCAGCGCGTCCACCTGATCGGGGTCGCGGATGGTCATGGGCATGATGGCGATGTCGCGGCCCAGCAGGCGGCGGATGCCGTCCCGCGTCTCGGCCAGCTTTTCCTCCCGTCGGCCACAGATCATCACCTTGGCACCCAGCCGCGTGAACAGATAGGCCATGGCCTTGCCCATGCCGCTGCCCCCACCCGACAGCACCACTACCTGATCCTGCAGCAGGTCCGGGCGATAGACGGTGGGCAGGCTGGCCAGCTCTTCCTCGCTGAAGCCCCATTGTCTGGTTTCGGTCATGGTTCAGTCCCCCAGCCGCCCGATGATGGCGACCGATGTGATGTTGCGGTTGGGCAGGCCGCCCAGATTGTGGGTCAGGCCGAAACGCGGGTCCGGCAATTGCCGTTCGCCCGCGCGGCCCTGAAGCTGCAAATAAATCTCATAGACCATGCGCAGGCCCGTGGCCCCGATGGGGTGGCCGAAACATTTCAGACCGCCGTCGATCTGGCAGGGGATTTTGCCGTCGCGGTCGAAGAACCCGTCCATCACGTCGCGTACGGCCCCACCCTCCGGCGACAGGCGCAGATCCTCCATCACCACCAGTTCGGTGACGGAGAAACAATCATGCACCTCGATCAGCGACAGTTCGGCGCGCGGGTCCCTGATCCCCGCCTCCTCATAGGCGCGCTTGGCCGCGATGCGGGTGGTCAGGGTATAGGAACCGTCCCAGGAGCCATGCGCCAGCTCTACCCCGTTGCTGGGGGCCAGCTGCAGCGCCTTCACCGTCACCGGATTATGCTTGCCCAGGGACCGGGCAATCTCCGGCGTGGTGACGATGGCGCAGGCCGCCCCGTCCGACACGCCGGCGCAATCGAACAGGCCCAGCGGATAGGCCACCATGCGCGCATCCAGCACCTGTTGCTCGGTGATCGGATTGCGCAGATGCGCCTTGGGGTTCAAGGCACCATTGGCATGGCTTTTTACCGAGATATGGGCCATGGCGCGTTTAAGATCGGCCATGTCCGTCCGCGTGCGCGCGGCATAGGCGGCCCCCAACTGCGCAAAGCCGCCGGGTGCCGTATTCTGCGGCAGCCAGAGATCCTCAAATGTACCCTTGGTCCGTTCCGGCAGGCCGCCGAAGCCGGTATCTTTCAGCTTTTCCACGCCCATGGCGATGGCGATGTCGCACGCCCCAGCCGCGACCGCATAGACAGCCCCGCGCAGCGCCTCTGTCCCCGTGGCGCACAAATTCTCCACCCGCGTGACGGGGATGTTGGGTAGGCGCAGCGCCATGGACAAGGGCAGGGCCGATTTCCCCACGCTCTGTTCGTCAAAGAACACACCCATCCAGCCCGCCTGGATGTCGGATTTCTGGATGCCGGCATCGTGCAAGCATTCCTGAAACGCCTCCAGCATCAGATCGTCAGGCCCGGCATCCCAGCGTTCGCCAAACCGCGAACAGCCCATGCCGATGATCGCCACCTTGTCGCGGATACCCTTGGCCATTTCAGCCTTCTCCCTGCGGTGTGGCTTTCCAGAAATACCGGCGGAAGCCGCGCTTCTCGTCATCATCCTTCAGGCGGAAGACCATGCGGACGGGCAGGCCGACCGCCAATTGCCCCGCCTGGATATCGGTGAATTCCATCATTACGTTCGCGCCATTGGCGAACTGCACATTGCCATAGGCCAGAGGCGGGCAGGGGGTGAAGCCCAGCCAATCCTCCGTAAAGGTCTTCACCGATGCCGCTTCATCGGCCAGCCGCAGCGGTTCCTGCGTGTCGATCGCCCCGCAGGCCGGGTTCACACAGGCGCGGGTGCGCGGGAACTGCACACAGCCGCAGGCCGTGCAGCGTCCGCCCGTCAACCCATTGACCATGTCGCGCTTGCGATAGGCCACCGTGTGGGCCGTGCGCTTGTCATGTTCGGCGCGCATGCCGAAATGGATATTGACCATGCCGGAGAACGACATGTGTTTCAGATAGTTGTTCTCCGCCTGCCGCCGCGACAGCCAGCCGGCAACCCCCGTGGCCGGGATGAAATCAGACAGGGCCGGGGTGGTGCGCAGAACGATGGCATCCGCCCCCTGCCCATACCCGACCAGCAGGATCAGCCGCCCCGGCTGTGTCCGGCCCAGAATGTCGGCCAGCATCAGCAGGGCATGCGCCGCCCCCGTATCACCCACGCTGGCCGCCAGCGGATCAACCACGCTGTCGGCACGCAGGCCCAGCTTTCCGGCCAGGGTTGCCTGGATCTTCGCCATGGTGCCGGGCAGGATGAAATGGTCCACCTGATCGGCACTGATGCCGGCCTGGGCCAGCGCGCCCTTCACGGCGGCGGGCACGATCTTAAGATAGCCCTCGTCACGCGCCCACCGTTCCTCCAGAACGTAATCGGCATCCTCCCCCTCGGCCCGGTAATGGTCCACCAGATCGCGGAAGATGCTGTGCCCGCCCAGGAATTCGGCGATCACCCCCGGCCCGGACCCGACGGTCACGGCTGCGGCCCCATGACCATAGGTGAAATCCTGCACCGAACCCGGCCGCGCCAGCCGCCGGTCAGCGGCAGTCAGCAGGGTCGTACACGTCTGTTCCAGTGCGGACAGCAGCGCGCTTGTTGCGGCCCGCAAACTGCCGGTGGCATCTGCCGGGCGCGTGGTTTCAGCCAGACCCAACGCGTCAATGATCAGGCCGGCATTCGACCTATCCTGAAAGGGCAGGGTGGTGGAGGCAAAGACCAGCCGGTCGGGCGACAGCGCGCGGGCAGCCAGCAGATCGCGCGCCGCCTCCACCGCCATGGTCAGGCTGTCCTCGTCCCAATTGGCGACGGCGCGTTCGCCCTTGCCGTGTGCCGCCAGATTGGGGTCCAGCCAGTCAAGTGCCGCCGCCATCGCCTTGCGCGACAGGCGCAGGCGGGGGATGTAGGCGCCAAAGCCGATGATGCCGATGGGGGAGTGGGTCACGGGGTAGGACCTTTCGGAAAACGCCTGATCTTCGTCATCCCGGCGAAAGCCGGGACCCAGGGGCCACAAGATCAAACGTCGATGCTGCTGCGGTGGAACTGTGGAAAGTTTGGGCGCTTGTGATCCTGGGTCCCGGCTTTCGCCGGGATGACGTATGTGGGTGGCTTCACGCCGCCTGTGCCGCCTCAATAAACTTCGCCAGCACCTGCGCTACCCGCAGATGCTCCGGCACCGCGTCGCCGATGCGTCGGTCCAGTTCTTCGTGCCAGTGGTAAATCCGGCGCTCCTGATAATTCAGGGAAATGCCTGTGAAGCCACCGCTTTCCACCGATTTCTGGATGCTGTCGGCGAACTGCGTATCCTCTTCCAGGATACGGTCGAAGTTTGAAATGCGGGTTTCCCAGATTTCGGGACGCGGCCCGTCGCCCCAGTCGGGGGAGAACCAGCAGACCTCAATATACATACGCCTGATATCGATGGGCCAGAACACGATGAAGGGCATGCCCGTCGGGGCCGGCGGCACCACGATGTTGGGATAGACATTGATCGAGACATTGGCCGTGCGCGGGATTTCACCCACGGTCGGAATGTCGGGCAACCCCTTGGTGCCTGGGTCCTGCCAGCCGGGCCGGCGGTTGGGCGTGACCATGCGGGAATGGCCGTTAGGCCACAGCGTCATGAACGACCCGCGATGGTCCAGGAACCGGTCCACCGTATTCTGGTGGATGGATTTCAGGTGATAGACCTCCAGGAACGCATCCAGCAGGACCTTCACATTGCATTCCACCACCACCCCATGCCGGTCGGCCAGACGCAGGTTCTGCGGCTGGAATTCCGACAGGTCGGGCACGACGGGGGCCAGATACTCCATCAGCGGCCCGGCATTCTTATCCATATTGATGAAATGCCAGTTGCCGAAATTCTCGCACCGCACCTCGATCAGCGATTTGCATTTCAGGTCCAGCCCGACAAAGTCGCGCTTATCGCGCAGATTGATCAGGTCGCCCTTCAGGTTATAGGTCCAGCCATGATAGCCGCAGACCATGCCACGGCCCTTGCCCTTTTCCTCTGTCACCACGGGCGCGCCGCGATGGCGGCAGGTATTGTAGAAACAGCGGATCTTGTTGTCGTCGCCGCGCACGAAGAACAGCGGATCGCCCAGCCGGTCCCATTTCAGGTATGACCCGATCTCCGGCACCTCATCGGCATGGATCGCATAGACCCAGGTGCGCCGCCACAGGGCCTGACGCTCCAGCTCATAGAATTCCGGGTCGACATAGCGACCGGCGGGGATTTCCGGCAGTTCCGGGAAATCATCCGGCGGGCCCACACGCGTGGACTCATACTGCATGCCGGCCTTGATGCGGTCGATCTCCAGGGCCTCCATGGTCCTTCCCTTTCCTTCTCTGTCTTCGCCCATCCTCCGCCATGGAGATGACGGAATAAGCGGGCGCGCATTTTCCGCATACATAGCAGATCACTCTGCATACAGAAAGCACGTATTTTGTGTACGTCAAACGATCCTGGCCGAACGCAGCGCCGAAATGGCGGCGGCGTCATAGCCCAGTTCGGTCAGGATCGCGTCGGTATGTTCGCCCACCGTGGGCGGGCGTGAGCGAATACTGGCGGGTGTGGCGGACAGGGTAACGGGTGGGCCAGCGACCGGGGCAGGGCGCGGCAGGCCCGGATAATCCACATCCTGCAACAGGCCCATGGCCTGGACCTGTGGATGGTCCAAAACCTGCTGCGGTGACAGGACAGGCCCGCCCGGAATGCCGGCCGCCGCCAGCGCCTCCACCGTTTGATCCGTGGTTCGCCTGGCGCACCAATCGGCCATCCGGGCGCAGAGAATTTCATTATTGTCGCCGCGTGCCTGATCGCTGGCAAAGCGGGGATCGGACTTCCAGCCGGGTTCCCCCACCATGTCGCACCAGCGCGCGAACAGCCCATCGCCCACCGTGTGGATCAATACATGGCCGTCGGTGGTGGCGAACACGTCCGACGGGGCCGATGTCTGCACCCGGTTGCCGGTACCGACCCGGTTGATGCCTGTCACCGCCTGTTCCACCAGAAAGGCATTGAACAGGGTGACGCCGGTTGACAGCAGGCTGGCCTGCACCGACTGCCCCCGCCCCGTGGCGCGCTTCTCCATCAGGGCCGCCATGGCGCCCAAGGCCGCGAACATGCCGGTGCCGAAGTCTACATAGGGTGCCCCGGCCTTCATCGGCTGTTCCGGGGTGCCGGAGAAATACATGGAACCCGACATGGCCTGTCCCACCCCGTCAAACCCGCCGCGCGCGGCCCAGGGACCCGCGGCACCGAAGCTGGAGATCAGGACGGGGATGATGTCGGGCTTGATGGCGCGCAAACTGTCTTCATCCAGCCCCATGGCGGCAAGGGCAGGCGGCGGCAGGTTGGCGACGACGACATCCGCCGTTTCCACCAGACGGCGCACCACCTCACACCCCTCTGGCTTGGTCGGGTTCAGGGTCAGCGAGCGCTTATTGACGCCCATCTGCAGCCATCCCGCGCCTTCTCCGCTTTCGGTCACGGGCGTGATGAACCGGTCCTCACCCCCGCCCAGCCGCTCGATGCGGATCACATCGGCCCCGAAATAGCCCAGCAGGGTTGCGCAGTAGGGGCCGGCGACATAACGCCCGAAATCCAGCACCCGCACGCCGTTCAGCACCTGTGACACGTCCCATCCTCCCCCGCCGGGCTTTCCCGGCCTGTTGCTCTGCATACAGGATATAGCCATTTCAGATAAATCGGCAAGCGCGCATAAAGTTAGGTTTTCTGCGGCTCATAGGCGCAAATGCATCGTATCGTATGCTGCGTCGCAGCAAAAATCGGCAGTTTCGACTTTTTAATTTTACACACAAATGGCATTGTGTGTATATTTTTCGAAACCAAACGGGATCGGTATGGGCCGCATCCTTTTGCATGGCTCGTCGCAATCTGCGCGCCCACCACCCGACAAGAAGTTCCAGGGAACCCGCGATCTGGGAGGATCATCCATGGACGGGATCAGTTCGTCTTTCGACTATCGCAAGGGCTGGTCGATCAATCCGGCGGCCAAGCCGGGCGATATCGACGCCAAGGCCCCCTTCATCGACAATGGCACCGAGAAATTCGACCCCGCCCAATATTACGACAAAGGCTGGATGGCGCAGGAATGGGAGAAGCTGTGGACCAAGGTCTGGCTGATTGCCTGCCCGTCCAGCGACGTGCGCGAGGAAGGGGACTTTGCGACCTTTGAGATCGGTAACGAGAATATCGTTGTCGTCCGGGGCGATGATGGACAGGTCCGCGCCTTCTATAATGTCTGTCCGCACCGGGGTAACCGGCTGGTGCATACAGCACTGGGCAGCCTGGCGAACGGCTTTGCCTGTTCCTTCCATAGCTGGAAATTCAACCTGGATGGCAGCCTGAAATCCATCACCGACCGGGAAACCTTCCGTCCCGAAGTGGTGTGCCATAATCCAGGCATGAGTGCGGTTCGGTGCGAGGAACTGGCGGGTCTGGTCTTCATCTCCATGAACCCGGACGCGCCCGACCTGCGCGGCTGGCTGGGTCCGGTGGCGGACCATCTGGAAAGCTACCAGATCGACAAGATGCATGTGGTCCGGCAGGTGCGCAGCGAATGGGCCGCCAACTGGAAGATCGGGGTCGATGCCTTTTACGAGGTCTATCACCTGCATGCGGTCCATCCGGAAACCCAGGGCGTGATGGAGGATTATTTCGTCCAGTACGACCTGTTCCCCAATGGCATGAGCCGGATGTGCATCCCCTTCTACCGGCCCAGCCCGCGCGTGCCCGACCAGTTGGGCGTGAATGAAGGGCTGAAAATGATGATGCCCGACGCGGCCCTGGACCCGACCGGTTTCACCGGCACGGCACAGGAGGTGCGCGCGGCGGCCCAGAAGGCCAAGCGTGAACGCGCCGAACGGCTGGGCCTGGGGTACGAGAAGCTGACCGATGCGCAGCTGACCGACAGTTTCGCCTATGGCCTGTTCCCGAATGTGCAGATCGGCTGCCATCCGGAGGGCGTGTTCCTGATGCGCTTCATCCCGCATCCGGAAGACCCCGAACGTTTCTTCTACGACATCACCATCCTGTTCCGGCCTGTCGGTGCGGTGGCAGAGGCGGCGGGCAATTATGATGTGCCGGCCTGGATGGGCCTGCCGGAAGGTACCGACATTTCCGGTCGGGTGCGCCCCGATTGCGTGCACGTGCCGCTGGGCGAACCGGCCAATCTGGGTCTGGTGCTGGATCAGGACAGTGAGCTGTTGCCTGTGGTCCAGAAAGGTCTGCGCTCACGCGGGTTCAACGGCATGCTGTTCGGCGAGCAGGAACAGCGCCTGCGCCATTTCCATGTCGAGCTGAACCGCTACATGGCGGGGGAGCCGCGATGATCTTTTTCATCAGCCGCTTTACCGTGAAGCCGGAATGCGAGGCGGAGTTCATTCGCCTCGCCACCGCCCTGACGGAGAAGGTCCGCGCGCATGAGCCAAAGACCCTCTATTACGCCTTTTACCGAGCCGATGATGGCCCCGGCCGCTTCGTGGTGGTGGAAAGTTTCCCGGATGAGGCGGCGGAACATGAACACCAATCCACGCCCTGGTTCACGGAGATTGTGCCGCAGATGATCCCGTGTTTCGACGGGCCCTATGTGCGGGAATATTTCCATCCGCTGACCGCCTCCGTGAAAGGGTTGACGGCATGAGCAAGGCCGACCAGTTCATCCATGCCACCACGCTTGGCGACCTGCTTTTGTCGGCGGCCCATTCCTGGCCCGACACGGACGCGCTGATCTTTCCCGATGAAAGCCTGACCTATCGCGATCTGGCCGCCCGCGCCATGCGCCATGCCAAGGGGCTGATGGCGATGGGGGTGAAGCCGGGCGACCATGTCGGTGTGCTGCTGCCATCTTGTATCGAGTTCGTCGATATCCTGTTCGGCGTGGCCCTGGCCGGCGGTGTGACGGTGCCGATCAATGCCCGCTATCGCGCGCATGAACTGGCCTATGTCACCGACAATGCCGATCTGGTCACCATCATCACCACCGAACAGGTGGCTGATCAGCTGAATTTTGTGGATCGCCTGTGTGAGGGGCTGGAGGGTCTGGCAGAGCAGACAGACCCGATGGATCTGCGCTTGAAGGGCTGCCCGCGTCTGCGCTCCATCATCCTGCTGGGCGATGGCGGACGACCCTTCGCCGTCACGGCGGAAAGGTTCGATGCCCTGGCCGAAACCGTCACGGATGAAGCCGTGCATGAACGCCGTGCCTTTGCGCGGGTCCGCGCCCCCGGCATCATCCTGTACACATCCGGCACCACGTCGAACCCCAAGGGCTGTCTGATCAGCCATGAGGCGATTGTCCGCACCTCCCAGGCGCTGGCAGAGCGGTATGAACTGACCGACCGCGACCGGTTCTGGTCGCCGCTGCCTTTGTTCCATATCGCGGCCATCCTGCCGCTGGTCGCCATCTATGCCAAGGGCGGCACCTATCTGTCGATGCAGCATTTTGATGCCGGCGTGGCGTTGAAAATGCTGGAAACGCACAAGGTGACGGCGACATACCCCTGCTTTGCCCCCATCATGGTGGATTTGATCCACCATCCGGATTTCGCCAAGACCGACCTGTCCTCCATGCGCCTGATGAACTCATCGCTCGCGGTACAGACGGGTGCGATGAAGGAGATGCTGGCCAAGGCCATGCCCAACTGCATCCAGGTCGGCACCTATGGCCTGTCGGAGGCGGCGGGAACCGTCTGCACCAGCAGCCTTTCCGACAGTTACGAGGTGCGGACCACACGGTTGGGCCGGCCTTTGCCCGGGATTGAGGTGAAGATCGTCGATGCCTTTGGCAACCCGCTGCCAGCGGGGGAGAAGGGCGAAATCCTGGTGCGCAGCCCCGGCCTTCTGGACGGTTATTACAAGGACCCGGTGAAAACCGCAGAGGCGCTGCGGGGCGGCTGGCTGCATACGGGTGATGTCGGGTCGCTGGATGCCGACGGCAACATCATGTTCCATGGCCGTACCAAGGACATGCTGAAGGTCGGCGGGGAGAATGTCGCGGCGGCTGAGATCGAGGCCTATATCGGCACCCACCCGGCGGTGAAGATGTGCCAGGTGGTGGGCGCACCCGATCCGCGTCTGGTGGAGGTGCCCGCCGCCTTCATCGAACTGCATCCCGGCACGTCACTGACCGCGCAGGAAGTGTTGGATTACTGCCGGGGCAAGATCTCCAGCTTCAAGGTGCCGCGCCATGTGCGGTTCGTGACGCAATGGCCCATGTCCACCAGCAAGATCCAGAAATACAAGCTGCGTCAGCAGCTTGAAGCGGAACTGGCGGCTGGTGCCGCCGCCTGACGGGAGTTTGGTTCATGTACACCATCGTCGCCAAGCTGTTCGTGAAGCCGGAAAGGGAGGCGGAATTCGTCGCCGCCATGACGGCCTTGACCGATAGGGTCCTGGCCCATCAGCCGGATGTCAGCGTCTATCTGTTCAAGAAAATCCGTGGCCGCGACCATGCCTACGCCGCCATCGAACAGCACCCGTCGCAGGATTATTTCCGTGACGTCCACTGCACCACGCCCTGGTTCCAGGAGCTGGTGCCCGTCGTGATGCCCTGCCTTGCGGAACCGATGGTGCTGGAGGAGTATGACGACCTGTGAGGAGGGGTGGCATATCTGCCACCGAACCATCTGATGTTGAGGGAATGTCGCACTTCAAAATGGGGTCACGACATAGAAGGGGCGAAAAACCACGCTAAGCAGACAAATCATGAACATCTGGTCGGTCGCGCAGCTACTGATAGCCAACAGGCATGGCTTCCTGATCGGGATCGGCTCCGTTGCGCCAGGGTATGGTTCGGAATCGGGTGCAGTTCTGGTCGTTCGCATTGGGCAATTGCCCTCGGCTCGGTAGTTCATTAAGTTGTCTTCATGCTGATTCAACGTCGAACATATAGGTCCAAGCACGGATCCAGAGGCGGTGGTCTCCGTCCCCGACGGTTGCTGGCGCTTGTGATGTTGTTCTTGCTTGGATTGTCCGTATGGAGTGCGCCCGTCGCCTCCGCTCGGTTCGCGTTGGAAGACGGCATGCCTCTCCTGTCGATGACGGCGTCCCATCAGGATGGCTGCGGCGATTGCTGCGATCCGATGCCGATGCGTTGCTCCGCCCCTTGCTCGCTGCTCTGCCTGATGTTGCCAGTGCGGACGGCACCCGCCCTGCTGGCCGAACCCGTTCATGGGCAGTGGGATGGGCCGATGGCGGAAACGGATAGCCCTTGGCGGGCAAGGTCCAGAATCATGACAAGGTTCCCAAGCTTGATCACCGGCATCCTCCCCGCAGACAGCGGGACACAGGATGGCGGAGAGATGGCCGCAAGGCCCCGGGGGGCATGCCCCCCGGGGCCTTGCCCTCTGCCAAAACTGGGGACTTTTCATTCGCCACTTCTGGGGAGTTTTATCCCGCCAGCGACAAAGCGCGAACTGATCGCCGAACGAACCATCGCGGGGCTGGCGTCAGCACGGGCGCGCGGCAGGAAAGGCGGGAGGCCCTTCAAGATGACCACCGCCAAGCTACGGCTGGCAATGGCAGCAATGGGCCAGCCAGAAACCAAGGTTACCGACCTGTGCCAGGAACTCGGCATCACGCGGCAGACTCTGTATCGACATATCTCACCAAAAGGTGAGCTGCGCCCAGACGGAGCAAAACTATTAAAGCGATCCTGATGGTGCAGGCGACGGTCGACTTTACCATTCTCAGGCTGCGGTTGCTGAAAATTTCTGCCCCCAGCCAAGAAGCACCGCTATTCTGCGGATTGGCATGCGCCCTCAGGCCGGCACCGGCATAAGCAGCGGGACAGCGTGTCCAGACAAAACCCTACCCCAGAGACCTCAGCTCAATAAAAAGAAAACATCGCACCTTTCATGCGGCCAATACGGGCAGACACATACAGGAGACCCTCACTCCCATCATAGCTGATGAATAGGACAGGTTAACCACTGCCGCTTTCCCAGGGCAGAATCCCGCCAGCAGTCCCTCCACCTTTTCCGATGCCGAAGGCGTTGGTGGGCATCATAATCTGGTAGAGATTACGCCTAATGTGTTGCACAGTACCGCTTCACATGCCAACGGTTCCCGCTGCTTTGTGTTAAAGCACATGCGATCGGTTAGCTGATCTGCTGAAATTTGGATATGCTGGAAAAAAGAGGATTTCAACAATGGTGTTCAATTCTGCCCTTTACCGATACTACATATCAGATGATAATTTAGGCAGTTATTACAATGCAAAAGGTTTTGTTGGATTTGTAATAATTTTATTTTTGCTAATTTCCTTGTTATATACAGGAAATCCTGTGGAGGCAAAATCTAGCGAAGAGCCGATTAATCATGATATTTTTAAACTATCGGATCGAGATAATTCCCAAAACTTTGATGTTACTAGTAATTTATATCTAGGCATGGAGCTTGATGTAGCTAATTCAGCTTTGTCAAAATGTACTGACTGCATCAGCTCTAGGAAAGTTGGAACAGGGATTTATACAAATTTGTCCCCACGGGTGTTTTTTGGTGAGAAGCAAGCTCTTTTAAGCATACTTTTTACTGAAAACAAGGCCTATTCAATAGATTTACTGTCATCATTTCTAGATAAATCTTCTTCAGACAGCCATTTTATCCGAACTTTAAAAACAATTAAAGGTTCAGAAAACTGGATGTCATACTATCCTGATGGGGAAACAATTTGCCGTATCGGTCCCGATAGCAATGGCGTTTATATTAAAGTTTGCAATATGCTGATGGGAAAAAATCCAGCAATTCCAGTGGTTTCTGTTATGCAAAAGTTTTTGGATCCGATTGAGCGATCTGTAGCTTCTATGGGGACTGATTTTCTCTTCAAGAAAGGATCTCGCAGAATAGAAATTGAAGCAAAGATGATACAAATTTGTAAAATAATAAACGATTGCGGACTTTACATTCATGAAAGCGAAAAATCAATTAAGCTGAGGGCGGCACCCGAAGGCCTTCATGGGTATGCATTATACTTTTATTTTTCGAGTCACGCTCCAAATTTTCAAGTTTTGACAAAATTTACTGAAGGTCGTGCGTTTAGCTCTCAGGCAGAAATGGATTCGTATTTTTCAACCTTTTCACAATGGAGGAAGACGGAGGATTTCAGCAATGACAAAATGCAGATGTCCTGCGTTGAAAATTCCACTAGTGTAGGCAATAATAAAGTCTGCAAGATAATGACTTGCCCCGTTGGAGATAGACAAAATTGTAAGTATGAATCTACAAGTTCATTAGAGTAGGCACTGTGTAGTGCACTAATAGAGGTGTCCCTGTCTGATCGGACAGTTTGGCGGCAGGAATAAGCTAAACCCGGTTGTCGTTACGCCGCCACTTTGGCGTGCAGGCCGGTTGACGCTCCTGCCAGCGCCTTCTTCAACTGGTCAAGCAGGCCGTTCTGGTCAAAAGCTGCCTTCGGTAAGCGGTACGAGCGGAGCACGTCTGACGGGGATTGACCTGTTCAGCGGAGAGCTTTCAGCCGCTGTGGCATGAAGTATTCCCTCAGCCCGAGGACTGCTTTGGCGACGATGCGGTCGATGTCGGGCGACAGCGCCTTCTTGTTTTCCAGCGGGACGTAGAGCCGGTCAAAGATTGGGCGACCGGGCTTACTCGGGTTCGTCACCTGCGACCAGGACCGCTTGGCGAGTGAAATCCCTGAGTAGAAGCCCAGTTCCCAGAACAACGGATCGGGCTTGCTGCTGCGATCGGTATCGAACCATGGGCGATACTGGTCCGGGGCATCCGACAGGGCGACGGAGATGCGGTTGAAATGATGGACGAGGGCCTGCATGGCCAACCCATCCTGCGTCCCCTCCGCCGCCATCATGGCATGCTCGCCTGCCAGATCCGCCACCCAGATCCGGGGATCGATGAACTTTGGCCCCACATGGATGGCGGTCAGATAGCCATCCAGGCCGCTCAGGCTGTTCACGGCCGCTGCTGCACCCCGGGAGCGCAGGTAAGCGCCGAGTTCGGCATCGCTCAGCCGGGGCCGCTCGCCTGGTACGGGCATCGGCGCCTCCGGTCCGATCCGCCGGGTCTCCCGTATCAGGCGCGGTTTATCGGTCATGCCGCGTGCTCCAGCAGGACGCCGTTCCGCGCCGCCTTCCAGGCCCAGGGCAGCAACTCCTCAAGGCGGTTGATGGTGACCTCGCCCGAGACCATGCGCTCGAGCACATCGTGGAGGTAGGTCTGCGGGTCGATGCCGTTCAGCTTGGCCGTGCTCATCAGAGAGGCCAGGACGGCCCAGCGCTCGCCACCGGCGGCCGAACCGGCGAACAGACTGTTGCGCCGTCCAATGCCGATCGGGCGCATGGAACGCTCCACCACATTGCTGTCGATGGCGATGCGCCCGTCCGCCAGATAGGCGCACAGACCCTCCCAATGGTTCAGCATGTAGCCGATGGCGCCGGCCAACCCTGCCTGGGCCGAGATCTGCGCCTGCACCGCGAGCAGGTAGGGCCGGAGAGCCTCCAGGATCGGCTTGGCCTCGGCCTGCCGGACAGCACGGCGGATTTCCGGCGGATGGCCAGTGATCCGCTCCTCGATGGCATAGAGGCTGCCGATGCGGGCGATCACCTCACGCGCCACCTGTGACTTCGTCGTGGTGTAGGCATCCACGAACTTCCGTCGCGCGTGCGCCATGCAATAGGCCAGCCGCACAGGACCGGCCGGGCGGTCGGCCTTGGCCAGCGCCTTGTAGGCCTGATACCCGTCCACCTGGAGAATGCCGCTGAACCGCGCCAGCTGCCTTTCAACCTCGGCCGTCTGGCGCCCCTCGGCATAGACATAGGCTACCCCCGGGGCCGACGGCCCCTGCCAGGGCCGCTCGTCCACCGCACAGGCCCAAAGCTGGCACGTCTTGGTGCGTCCGCGCCCCGGATCGAGCCGTGGCAGCGGGGTCTCGTCATAGAACACGACCGGCCGGGCGCGGATATGAGCGAGGAGCTTTTCATATAGCGGCCGCAGCCACCACGCTGCCCGCCGGATCCAGTGGGCCAGTGTCGCCCGATCCAGGCGGATGCCCTGGCCGGCCAGCATCTGGCATTGTCGGTAGAGCGGTAGGTGCCAGGCATAGCGCGCCGTCACCACATGGGCGACGAGGGCTGTGGAGGCCATGCCGCCGGTCACGACCCGGGCGGGGGCCGGCGCTTGGACGATCTTGCCCTCGCAGGCCCGGCAGCCGTATTTCGGCCGCACGGTCCGCAGCACCCGGATGATGGCGGGGATGATGTCCAGTGCCTCGCTGACATCCTCGCCGATGCGGTGCAGGCCACCCCCACAGCAGGGACAGGCTGTAACCTCCGGCTCGATCACCCGCTCGATCCGCGGCAGGTCCTTCGGCAGGGCGCCGACATTGCGCCGGGCGGGACGACGTCCGCTGCCCCCTGCCACCGTCGCATCTTGATTGTCGTTGGCGCTGTCGGGCGCGGGCACGGCACCTGAGCTGGACCCATATGGCTGGACAGGTTTGACCGGTCTTTAAGCTCGGTATCCGCCCTCCTGATTTTTCATGCTGCCACATCCAGGTTGGACGGGGCTAGCCCCGTCCAACCTGGGCGGCGAAGATAAACCTCATCGGGGGTCTGGTATGCCAGTCCCTGATGCGGTCGTTGGCTGTTATATGCTGCCAGCCAGGCACCGATCCCTGCCCGAGCTGCCGATCCGGTGTCATAGGCCCGCAAATAGACGTCTTCGTATTTCAGGCGGCGCTTGCAGCCGCTCTACAAAGACGTTGTCGATACACCGCCCCTTGCCATCCATGCTGATTTTCACACCGGCTCCCGCCAGCACGCTGGTAAAGGCCATGCTGGTGAATTGGCTGCCCTGATCGCTGTTGAAAATCTCCGGCTTGCCATAGCGTGCCAGGGCCTCTTCCAGTGCTTCAACACAGAAATCCGCCTCCATCGTGTTCGACAGCCGCCAGGACAGGACCTTGCGGCTGAACCAATCCATGATCGCCACCAGATACAGGAACCCTCTTGGCATGGGGATGAAAGTAATATCGGTTGCCCACACCTGATTCGGTCGGTCGATCACCAGGTCCCGTAGAAGGTAGGGGTAGACTTTGTGTGCCGGATTCGGTTTGCTGGTGTTCGGCTTCTGCCAAATCACCGCCAGACCCATCACCCGCATCAACCGCCGTATCCGCTTGCGGTTGACGCTGTGACCACCCCGGCGCAGCACGGCCGTCATTCGCCGCGATCCATACCAGGGCGTCTCCAGAAACTGCTTGTCGATCAATGCCATCAGCGCCGGATCCGATGCATTGTCGTTGACCGGTCGGTAGTAAAAACTGGATCGGCTGAGGCCGATCAGCGTGCATTGCTGCGCCACCGACAGGTCGGCGTACTGGGGGTTGATCATCGCCCGCTTATCCGCCCGGCTCATTTGCCGAGCGCCCGTGACAAAAAATCAATCTGTACCTTCTGCTGGCCGATCTGCTTGTACAGCTCGTCCGTCAGCCCTGCCGCGTCCTTGGCCGATCGGTCTACCCCACGTTCGAATACTGATGTCGCCCCTTCAGAAAGCGCACGCTTCCATTCGTTCACCAACGTGTGGTGAATGCCGTGCTTAGCCGCTATCTCCGGCACTGTCTGATCGCCCCGAAGCGCCTCAAGCGCCACCTTCGCCTTAAACGACGCACTGTGGTTCCGTCGTGTCGACTTGCTCATGCTCCGATTTTCCTCTCTCCGTTATGGAAGAGCAAATCCCGAGCTTAACGACTTGTCCAGTTTTACGGGGCCAGCTCAGTCTGCCAGGGTGTCAGCGGCGTACGCATAGAATTTTGCATCCGTGCGGCAGGCGCCGCCGTGGCAATCAACGCTCTTCGATAATGCCGTTGAAATTACCCCGCCCGCCGTGCCGTCGCTGCTGCTGTCGGGGCGAAATGCAGGCGTACGCCCGTGCTGTCGGCGGCGATGATGCTGGCCTCTGTATCAGGGCGACCGGGGATGGACAGGATGCCATTGTCACCGGGAGTGAGGCCGGGGACCGGGTCGGCCCCCGCACCATCGATCGACAGATTGGTCAAGTGCAGAGCGACGCGGCGACCGCCCGTCTGAAAACCGGCCTGGATATCGACTGGTTCACGGGCGCTCGCGCGGCGGTCCACATCCTGCACCGAGGTGCGGACGATTTTCACCAGCATGCTGCGCAAATCCGCGATGCTCGTAGAAACATCGGCAGAGGTGCCGCGCACCTGCGTGGCGCGCTGGCCCGTTGTTGCGGCTTCCTGTGACACAAGGGCGATCTTGGCCGCCACTTCGCGCGCGGCATCGGCAGCCTGCGCGACATTGCGGCTGATTTCACCCGTGGCGGCTCCCTGTTCCTCGACAGCGGCGGCAACCGACGCGGATACCTGCTCCATCTGCTGGACCGACCGGCAGATGGCATCCACGGCCTGAACGGCGGTGCGCGTCACCTGCTGCACTTCGTTGATCTGACGGGTGATATCCTCGGTGGAGCGTGCGGTCTGGTTAGCGAGGTTCTTCACCTCGCCCGCAACAACGGCAAAGCCCTTACCTGCCTCGCCGGCCCGCGCCGCCTCAATCGTGGCGTTGAGCGCCAGCAGGTTGGTCTGGGCGGCCACGTCACTGATCACCACGACGACATCGCCGATGCGACCCACCGCCTCGTCCAGGGAACGGATGATCTGCTCGGCCTGCACACCCAGGACCGAGGCATCACGGCTGACGACCGAGGCGCGGCTCACCTGGCCGGAGATTTCCACAATGGAGGCTGCCAGCTCTTCGGAGGCTGCGGCCACCGTCTGGGAATTATGAAGGGCCTGATCGGCGGCGGCGGCGACGCTCTGGCTGTTCCCCGCGACGGCGTCGGCAGAGTTGTACATGGCGTCGGCATTGTCGGTCAGGGTCTGTGTGCGCTGACCGATCCGTTCCATGGCGACACGGGTTTCTGTCTCAATCGTGGTGGCCATGGCCTGCAGCGCGGCGCGGCGATGGGTGGCGGCCTCCATCTCTGCCTCGCGTGCAGCCCGCTCCAGGGCCAATTTCTCGCGGGCCTGCCTGCGGAAGACCTCCAGCGCCTGCGCCAGATCACCCAACTCGTCCTGGCGGGTCACACCAGGGTTGGCGACATCCAGATTGCCACCGGCCACATCCTTGGTGACAGAGGTGAGGGATCGTAGCGGCCGTATGACCAGAATCAGCATGACATAAAGGCCGGCAACCACCGACAACAGGATGCCGATCGCCGCCGACAGCACCAATTGCCAGGTCACAGAAGTTTGCTCTGTCTTCTCGGCGGCCAGCGCCTGCTCCACCCGCTTGGCTGCATCATCGATGAAGGAATCGGTCAACATTGATGCCGCCCGTTCAGCCGGACGCACTTTCTCGCGAAAAATGGTTAACGCCTGCTGTTCATCGCCAGCCAGGGCGGCCGCTGTCACGGCCTTGACCTCCACCACCACGGTCTTGGTCAGGGCAAGGAAGTTACCCATACCTCGCTGTGCAGCATCGGACCCAAGAATAGCCACCAGCTTATCGGCCCGCCGCAGCAGCTCGTCGGAACGCTTGGCCACCCGCTCGGAATGAGTCAGCTTGTCGGCCGCCGGCTCCACGATGCTATTCAGCGCGTCGCGCTGAATAGCCCGGCTCAACGCCCGGACCTCCGCCGCTTCATAGCGCTGTTCCTCCAGCGCGGCGACATTGCCGGCCAGGTTAATGACTTTGCCAACGCTGCTATAGCCCAGAAGGGCGATGCCGGCGGCCACCAGGGCCAGCAGGAGCATCGGTGTCAGAAGTTTGGGGGTCAGGCGCATTGCATCAATCCCTTTGATGATAGCGGCAAAAATGGACAATAGCGGCTACCTTCTACAAACTCGCCCCTCCTTGCAATCGTGTGCAGGCTGTTCAAATGGATAGGTAGCTAGGGTCGAAACCGACACAGAGTATTGAAATTGCGCAGGAAATATGATTCCAAGGCGTCGTTGACGCGTTGAAGGCTTGATTGCGGGACATTTTCTGGTTGTCGGATAAGGCATGGGCAGCGATCGAGCCACACCTTCCTGAGCACAAGTTTGGACCTCCCCGTGTTGATGACCGGCGTATCATCAGCGGGATCATCCACGTTCTGAAGAGCGGTTGCCGCTGGAAGGACTGCCCGCCGGAATATGGTCCTCCGACCACGGTTTATAATCGCTTCAACCGCTGGTCTGGGCGCAAGCACTGGCACCGGATATTGCAGGCGCTGGCCGCCGGGCAATGGATCACGACCAGCGTGGCCATGGATGGCAGCTACGTGAAGGCACATCGGTGTGCCCACGGCGGAAAAGGGGGGCCAAGGCGCAAGCCATTGGCATTTCCAGAGGCGGGCAGACCACAAAAGTCCATGCCCTGTGAGCTGGACCCGTATGGCTGGACAGGTTTGGTCGGTCGTTAAGCTCGGTATCCGCCCTCCTGATTTTTCATGCTGCCACAGCCAGGTTGGACGGGGCTAGCCCCGTCCAACCTGGGCGGCGAAGATAAACCTCATCGGGGGTCTGGTAGGCCAGTCCCTGATGCGGTCGTTGGCTGTTATAGGCCGCCAGCCAGGCGCCGATCCCTGCCCGAGCTGCCGATCCGGTGTCATAGGCCCGCAAATAGACGTCTTCGTATTTCAGGCTGCGCCAGAGCCGCTCTACAAAAACGTTGTCGATACACCGCCCCTTGCCATCCATGCTGATTTTCACACCGGCTCCCGCCAGCGCGCCGGTGAAGGCCATGCTGGTGAATTGGCTGCCCTGATCGCTGTTGAAAATCTCCGGCTTGCCATAGCGTGCCAGGGCCTCTTCCAGTGCTTCAACACAGAAATCCGCCTCCATCGTGTTCGACAGCCGCCAGGACAGGACCTTGCGGCTGAACCAGTCCATGATCGCCACCAGATACAGGAACCCTCTTGGCATGGGGATGAAAGTAATATCGGTTGCCCACACCTGATTCGGTCGGTCGATCACCAGGTCCCGTAGAAGGTAGGGGTAGACTTTGTGTGCCGGATTCGGTTTGCTGGTGTTCGGCTTCTGCCAAATCACCGCCAGACCCATCACCCGCATCAACCGCCGTATCCGCTTGCGGTTGACGCTGTGACCACCCCGGCGCAGCACGGCCGTCATTCGCCGCGATCCATACCAGGGCGTCTCCAGAAACTGCTTGTCGATCAATGCCATCAGCGCCGGATCCGATGCATTGTCGTTGACCGGTCGGTAGTAAAAACTGGATCGGCTGAGGCCGATCAGCGTGCATTGCTGCGCCACCGACAGGTCGGCGTACTGGGGGTTGATCATCGCCCGCTTATCCGCCCGGCTCATTTGCCGAGCGCCCGTGACAAAAAATCAATCTGTACCTTCTGCTGGCCGATCTGCTTGTACAGCTCGTCCGTCAGCCCTGCCGCGTCCTTGGCCGATCGGTCTACCCCACGTTCGAATACTGATGTCGCCCCTTCAGAAAGCGCACGCTTCCATTCGTTCACCAACGTGTGGTGAATGCCGTGCTTAGCCGCTATCTCCGGCACTGTCTGATCGCCCCGAAGCGCCTCAAGCGCCACCTTCGCCTTAAACGACGCACTGTGGTTCCGTCGTGTCGACTTGCTCATGCTCCGATTTTCCTCTCTCCGTTATGGAAGAGCAAATCCCGAGCTTAACGACTTGTCCAGTTTTACGGGGCCAGCTCAACCATCACCCAGATCGAGGCTCTCCTGGCCCGGCAGAAGGGTGGCCGTCCGCTCCGAGCGGGGCCCGAACACAAGGCGCCGATAGGCGGCCACCTCAGCCTCCAGGCGCGCGTTCTTCTCCGCCAGAACGGCGATCATCCGTAGCAGAATCTGCGGGTCCACAGGGGGCGGAGGGGAGCTTGGCGACATGGGCTGATTCTACCCGAGAACCGCTCAAAACCCCAGTGGAATCAACGTAATCAGCCCAGCCAGACAGGCTTTCTGACCACCGCCGGAACCACCCGCGTCCAGTCCAAGCCGTCGGATAGCAGCGAATATTGACCGGCACTCAAGCGCACTACGCCCTGGCGCGCCGGAGGCCAGATGATCCGCCCAGCCTCAAGCCATTTTGTTGCCAGAATAAGGCCCGTCCCATCCCAGACCAGAAGCTTCAGCCGGTCGTTGCGCTTGGAGCGAAAGACGAACACATCCCCGCAATACGGATCGGCCGCCAATGCATCCGCCACCAGGGCCACCAAGCCGTTCACCCCCTTGCGGAAGTCGATCGGTGCCGACCAGAGCAGGATCTTCGGCTCCGCCCCCAGCCGGATCACAGCGCTCCCCGCAGGGCCGTCAGCACCGCCCGGGCCAGGCTGGGATCCACCGCCCCGCTGAACCGGACCCGGCCGGCACGCAGATCAACATCCACCGCACTAGGTTCCACTGTCCGCCCCTCGCAGGGCGTCGGCGCCTCCGACGTCACCGGTACGAACTGCCCAGAACCCGAAATCTCCGACAGCCCCGCCTGCCGACGCCACACACTCAGCAAGGCTCGGTTCACCCCGTGGCGTCGCGCCACATCCGAGATGTTCGCACCCGCCACGGCACTTTCCGACACAATCAGCGCCTTCTCCGCCGCTGTCCAATTCCGACGACGCCGCCGGCCCGTGATCACCTCCACACGCCGATAGCGACTGCCTTCATCTATGTCTTCAAGACAGCCATCAAACATGATCTTACCGTCCACCCCAGCCTCCTGCTCCTGATCGAAGCCAGAAACCTCGTCCGTCCCCTCAATGAAAAGAAGGTGGGGCGCTCGTGACGGTTACTGCCTTCGCGTCGCCGCCAGCCAGCAACTGGTCCAGAAGGGCATCGGGGATAACAGGGTCCTTGCGTCGTGCCATCGTGAAGCTCCTTTCGCATCACTATGGCCCAGCCGAGCACGAAATTCCCGATAGTCCCGGAACGGGGTAGGACACCCGAACAACACCTCGCATAACAACCGCTACGCGCTACTGGCAGCGTAACGACCCTCGTGCATAATCCGTGCTAAACCTTCAGGTTCTCATGGTTTCCGTGCTGACCGCAACGTCGTGCCAAGCATACAACAGCCAGTTCTGGCTCAGCCCCTTGCCTTCGAACCAAGTTTCAAAATGAATAGCCTGGGCTGTTGAGGCAGCTCCGGTCTCAACGTCTGTCAGGTAGGCGCGAACGCCCCGCCGCCTCTCGTCTTCGACAGCATCTGATACGGCCTCTGTCGATACCCACCAATCTGCAATCTCCCGGCTATGCGTAACCGCAACTATCAGCCCAATGCATCGGGACGGGGTCAGGATTTCAGCTCCCTCATTGTCATGGGCGTTCAGCTGGAACCGATTGATCTTGGCCACGTCTTCTAGAATCTTGCCAAATGATTCAGCCCCGATTAAGCGCTTGCCCTCGACCCGCATTTGGACCTTGAGGTCTGGATGATAGGCAAGCAGGTCCAGCCCACCACTAGCCTGCTCGTGCCGCGCAGCCTCCGAGAAGACGGCCCAGCCTTGGTTCAAGCAGCAGTGGGACAAGTGAAGAAGCGCATTGCTTTCACGAAGCGCGTTGCCTTCCTTGGAATTATGGCGTGATGGCGAATAGAAATAGAGGGATCTCGACAAGGATGAGGCTGTGTCATTCATCAGGAGGTCTATTCGACGCTGAATATCACTGTGCATTGTTGTCTCCAATTTGGACTTTATGAAGCTGAAACTAGGCAAGTGATGGAAATCACATTGCTTTCGGTGAATGGTGCTACTGACAACATGATCGCACTCGAAGGGAGTTTTGATTCGATTTGCCTGAACAGGTCATCCAACTCCGAAAGCGTCATGTAGGTCGGCATTGTGATCGTCACAAGGTATGAAGCCCCAAGCAGAATTTCGCAATGCGCCAGTGAGTTGAACGCAGCCTCCCAACTTTCGACCCGCCAGGAGCCAGCGAGACGGAACGTTCGACCCGCCATCAAGTAGGCGACATCGACAGGATCTATTCCTATCATTCCTGGTGACAATATGGCCCAGAATAACGCCTGGGCAGCCAGAGCCGCTTGTTCTTTCCCGTCGACGGCAATCACCGATGTTCCAGGTGTCAGCTGCTGCGTCTCGGCGAGGAACGCGGGCAGAAGCAGCACCGTCAGCAGATCTGGCCTACCGATCTGCTCCAGTCTTGCGGCCAGTGCTTTTTGTGTTTCAGCCCAAAGTAGCCCAGTCACGGGCGGGTGGCTTGCGGGCAACCTGCCGGATTGATGAGTAGTCCATTCAGGAGACGCAGATAGCCCGATCACAGCAACAAGTGGTTCTTGAACCGTCCCGCCGGCGGTCCAACGCTCTATACCCTCGGCCTGCGCGCACCTCTTCATTGCCTGCCCGGATTCCGCCTGTTCCACATCGGTCAGGCCTTGCAGGAAGGTGCCTAGGCTCACCGTCATCGTATCCTCCATTGAGGGCCAGATGATGCAGCGGCCCGCTTCTGCCAATCCAGCCGTGTGTCCGTCGTCGAAACAAATGGGACATTGGGTTGATTTTGTGTACGGCGGTTATGGTTCGTTGAGAGATGACGTTACCTGGATTGTGCAATAAGAGTGTGCTGATTGTTGGCTGCTATCGCATAAATCATTGATTGGATATAGGATTCAGTCGTCGAATACAAATCCGACCGATCCGATGAGGCATAGCACCCACTATGGGAAAGAGTACGCCGTTGCCGCCCGGCCTGTCACCCGTGTTGGTGTGCTGGCGCTAAGGGTGATCGATTCCGGTTCAAAGCGGCGGCAAGGATGGTCGCCTGCATTGTCGATAACCGCCAGCTCGGTGATTTTTCAGGTTAGCTAGTGCAGTCCGGTTCTGACATTTCGTGCATTCATCTTCTGAAAACGACACCTGTCAGCGGCAGAACGTCTGGGCTTTGTTGCGTATCAGACAGACATTACTCCAACTGGGACAACACCGCCATGCCGCGCCGCAGCGTGCTCACCGATGCCCAGGCCGAGGCGCTGTTCGCGCTGCCCGCGGTGGAGGCTGACCTGATCCGCCATTACACACTGAGCCCTGCCGACATCGCCGTCGTCGCGCGTCGGCGTCGACCGCATAACCAGCTCGGCTTCGCCGTCCAGCTCTGTGCCCTGCGCTATCCGGGCCGTCTGTTGCGACCGGGGGAACTGGTTCCTCCACAGGTGCTGTCATTCGTCGCTGACCAGTTGGATCTGCCGCCCGACGCGTTGGCAGAATATGCCACCAGGTCACAGACACGCTACGACCAACTCGAAGCCCTTTACGCCATCTATGGCTACACCACCTTCTCGCAGCCGATCCGACGGGAGATCGCCAAATGGCTGCTGCCGGTCGCGCTGGCCACCACAAGCGGCCTGGTTCTGGCGGGCCTGCTGATGGAGGAACTGCGGCGGCGGACCGTCGCAGCTCCGGCGACCACTACCATTGAACGCCTGGTGGCCACTGCGCTGTTGCAGGCCGAGCGCCATGTCGAAAGGCAGATTAATGCCGCCCTGACGGTGGAGCAACGCGAAGGCATAGACGGGTTGCTGGCGGAACGCCCTGATACCGGCATAAGCCTGCTGGCCTGGGCACGTCAGTCCCCCGGTGCCATGGGCCACCGCGCCATGGCCCGACTGATTGAACAATTGTCCGTCTTGCGCACCCGCGGCATTGATCCGGCGATCCGTGAAAGCATCCATGCGGATCGCGTCCATCTCCTGATCCGGGAAGGCAGCCGGCTGTCATCCCAGCATCTGTCAGCCCTGGCACCGCTGCGCCGACAGTCCATCGTGACGATGACCGTGCTGGAAACCATCACCCGGCTCACAGACGATATCATCGGCATGTTCGATCGTCTCATCGGCGGCCTGTTCCGACGAGCGGAACGCCGCGCGGCAGAGACGATCCAGGCCAACAGCCGGGCCATGAATGAGAAGGTGCGGTTGCTGGCCAGGGTCGGTGAAGCGCTGATCGACGCACGCGGCAAAGGGACCGATGCCTTCGCGGCCATCGAGGCGGTCATTCCCTGGGAGAAGTTCAAGGCCGCCGTGGCGGAGGCCGGCGAACTGACCCGCGACGATGGCACCGATTATGCGGCACTGGCCGCCACCAACCACGCCCTGCTGCGCCGGGTGGGCCCAATGTTCCTGGATAGTTTCAGCTTCCAGGGCATCGCCGGTGTCGGTGCCCTGCTGAACGCATTGGCTCTGATGCGGACCTTCTATGCCGGGTCCCGTCGGAATCTGCCCAAGGGCCTGCCAACCGGCTTCATCCGGCGCACCTGGCGGGCGGCGGTGCTGCGCGGCGATGGGATCAACGCGCCCGCCTATGAACTCTGCCTGTTCGTGGAACTGCGTGACCGGCTGCGCGCCGGGGACATCTGGGTGGCTGGCAGCCGGCAATACCGGGCCGTGGAAGATCAGCTCGTGCCGAAGACCCTGTTCTCGACCATGAAGCTGGCCGGGCCACTGCCTGTCGCTGTGCAGGAGGAGGCCGTCGGCTACCTGCGTGAGAGGCGAGAGTTGCTTGAGGAGCGGCTGCGCCATGTGGACGGGCAGGCGGCAAAGCAGTTGCTCCCGGATGTCAGGATCAACGGGACGGCGTTGAAGATCTCACCATTGCAAGCCGTTACCCCGGAGGCGGCGGAGCAACTGGCCGACCGCGTACAGGCCGTGATGCCGCGGGTGCGCATCACCGAGCTGCTGACCGAGGTGAACCGCTGGACCGGCATGATGGAGTGCTTCACCCATCTGCGCTCGCACCTTCCAGCGGACGATCCGCGCATCACCCTGACAGCCGTGCTGGCCGACGCCACCAACCTGGGCCTGACACGTATGGCCGAGGCTTGCGATGTCGCCACCTATCGACAACTGGCTTGGGCCGCCGGCTGGCATCTCAGCGAAGAGAATTATGGTCGCGCCCTGGCCCGCGTGATCGCCGCCCAACACGCGCACCCTCTGTCCGTCTGGTTCGGTGATGCGTCGGTGTCCAGTTCGGACGGCCAGCATTTCCCGCTGGGCGGCCAGGGCGAAGTGGCCGGTGCCGTCAACCCGCACAAGGGATCGGGACCCGCCATCTCCTTCTACACCTGCATTTCCGGTCGCTATGCGCCCTTCCACACCAAGGTGATATCCGTGTCGGAGGGAGAGGCTGCCCATGTCATCGACGGGCTGCTCTATCATGGCGGCGATATCAATATTGCTGTCCACCACACCGATGGCGGCGGTGTTTCGGACCATGTGTTCGGCCTCTGCCACCTGTTGGGGTTTCGCTTCGCGCCGCGCATCCCCAACATTGCCAATCGCCGGCTGCACACATTCGGTCCGGCATCGACCTGGCCGGCGCTGGAACCCTTCATCGCGGCCCGCATCGACGAAGCCATGATCACAACCCACTGGGACGACCTGCTTCGGCTGGCCACGTCGGTGCGGATGGGCACGGTGCCGGCGTCTCTGATGCTGCGCCGCCTGGGCTCCTATCCCCGCCAGAACGGGCTGGCCCTGGCCCTGCGCGAGGTCGGTCGGATCGAACGCACGCTGTTCACTCTCGACTGGCTGGACGATCCGATGTTGCGCCGGCAGGCGACGGCGGAACTGAACAAGGGTGAATCCCGCAACGCCCTGGCCCGCGCCGTGTGCTTCCACCGCCTCGGTCGCCTGAGGGACCGGACCCTGGAAAGCCGGCAGCATCGGGCCAGCGGTCTGAACCTGGTCGTGGCCTCCATCATCCTGTGGAACACAGTCTATATGGACCGCGCCATCCGGTTCCTGCGCGGACAGGGGGAGGACATTCCCGACAACCTGCTGCCTTACCTTGCACCCCTGGGCTGGCAGCATATCAACCTCACCGGCGACTATCTCTGGGCCGAACCGGCGCAACTCGATAAAGACGGCTACAGAATGCTGAGAACACCATCCGAACGCCTTACGACATGATGTTCTCTATTTGTCCGCTTAGCGTGGTTTTTCGCCCCTTCTATGTCGTGACCCCAAAATAGAACCTACACTTCTGTTTAGCGCTGGATTGATAATTTTCATTATGGAAAAGATTGTGCAATACCGTGCTGACTCAGCCCTTCGACTATATGCCCGTTCTGGCAGGCGGGGAGGGAGTAAACGGGGGACAGGAGTGGCTGTCCCCCTTCGGGCCGGGTATTTGTTATGGACCGTGCAGGATCAGTGGTTGGGTCGTGTCACCATCAGTACCGCTTCTGCTGTCTGAGTATTTGCCGTCATGCTCCTTCATTTCCGCCTCGCGGGTGGTGGCGCGATCCGTCAGGCGCAAAGTTTCGCGGAACATGATCTCGTCTTCGGCTGATCCGACTCCCCCCTGCCCCATCAGTTTACGGCCCATGCCGGTAACATCGAAGCTCAGTTCCTCCCCCGACAGGGAGAACCCGGAGGCGGCGCTGATCTGGTGATGGGCCTGGGTGAAAGCCCGGTTGGCCTGCTGCGGTGACGTGCCTGCCGACACCTGCTCATGCCACGCGGTTGTGGCCTCCGTCTCTTCTGCCCGCTGCGCTTCGCGCACCAGCTGCGACACGTTCCAAGCCAGACTCTTGTTTTCTGTCAGTAGCTTCTGAACATCGACAGACTGTGGATCGTCTGCGTCCAGAATGATGCTGCCCTGACCATCCAGTTTCATCCTGATGGGCGGGTCGGTGCTGATGCCGGCAACGGCCAGGACCATTCGGAAATCAGAGCCCACCCCCTTGACCTTGGCAGCAACACCTTTGGGCGTCGGCAACTCGGGATTGAGCGGCAGTGGACCCATAGCCGGGGCGGACAAGCCCCAATTCTTGACGGTGCCGGCGGTGGCCGTGCTGTTTGTGGGTTCCGCACCTTTCAGCGCGGTGGCGTTGCCTTGCATCTGTAAGGGAGGCGCTGCCACCTCTTCAGGCTTGCGGGCAGCGGCTCGGCCCGAGAAGGGGGAATAGGCAGTTGAGAAGGGATCAATACGCATGCCATGCTCTTCGCCGATAGGCAGGATGCCGTGTGGCGGGCAAGCTTTGCCTGCTTGTGCCGGGCGCTCGGCGGGACGGGATCTGAAATCCAGGGGCTTTCCCGCTTTCACCTTGACCTGGACGCTTCACAGCACATTCAGACCCGGTTGGCGCGGTGCAACTGATGCGCCACTTCCGTCCATGTTATTCTATCCCTGGATGCCCTGATTGACCTTGTACCGACACCGACCACGTCCTGGACCCTGCGACCGGGGTTCCGGTACGGTCGGCACCCTGTTCCGGGGACCGCCAGCAATGCTGCGTTCGATGCCATTCACGGCAACGGCACCCGCCATCACCGACCAACCAAGTTCCTTATGTTGCGACCATCGGATTACAGATCCAAATGGCTGGCTGGTAAACCCATTCGTCAAACCATGCCAGTATAGAAGACGGAATACTCAGCGATCGATAAAATACGCGGCTGGCCATAGTCTTGATAAAAATCAAGTGAACATCATAAATATATCAATAAATATTAATTGCCGTATTAAGCACATGATGGAAAACACTTGCGTTTAAGCCGTCATCTGTGACCAAAATTGATCCTGATCAATGTCCATAAATTACGATCGTCATATTGGTTCCCCTGGCAAATAATCTTGCTGGCAGGCGATCATGAGCGTCCATCTTCAAACAAGACGAACCGAGCTGCGGACATTCCTGTTTTTGGCCTTTGGGTTGATCCCCCTCCTGTCGGTTGGGGTGGTGGCTGCCTATGGCTTCGCCGTCTGGATGGTGCAGCTGATTGCCGGCCCACCGGGCTTGTGAGGGGACGCCATCATGGAAACCCGCCTGTCCCGACGCACCCTGTTCGCCCGCCCGGATCCGGTTCGTTCCCCTCTGGCCATGATCAGTGCCAACTGTCTGGCTGAGAAGGGTGCTTATTGCCGGACCTGTGCCGATGCCTGCCTGGAAGGGGTGATCCGTTTCCATCTTCTGCCACGTGGCCGTGCACGTGCAGATGTCGATACGGACCGCTGCAATGGGTGTGGTGACTGCCTCCCACCCTGCCCGGTCAATGCCATCCGGCTTTCCGGCACCATGGAGGAAACCCATGGTCAGTGAGGTCCATATCTCCAGCTTCATCGTTCACGCGGCCGCCAATGCCATACCCGACCTGACGGCGCGGCTGCTGGATCTCGATTGTGAGATCGTGCCCGCCAGGGGCGATGAAAGCCGCCTGATCGTGCTGGTCGAAAGGGCCAGCGACCGGGCCGTGGCCGATACGTTGGACGCCATCAATGCCTTGCCCGGCGTCTACAGCGCCTTGCCTGTCTACCACCATGCCGAACCAGCGGCAGCCCTTGCGGAGCCGATGCCATGACCCTGACCCGACGCGATTACCTGAAGGCCCAGGCGGCAGCCACCGCCGCAGCCACCGCCGGCCTGACCCTGGAGGCGGCGGCTACGCAGCTTCCCACCGGCCAGGATGCGAAGATGAAATGGTCGAAGGCTCCCTGTCGTTTCTGCGGCACAGGCTGCGGCGTCATGGTCGGCGTGAAGGAGGGGCGGATCGTCGCCACCCATGGCGACCAGAAATCGGAGGTCAATCGCGGCCTGAACTGCGTAAAGGGCTATTTCCTGTCCAAGATCATCTATGGTCAGGACCGGCTGACCACGCCCATGCTGCGCATGAAGGATGGCAAATATGCCAAGGACGGGGACTTCACGCCCGTCACCTGGGACCAGGCCTTTGACATCATGGCGGAGAAATGGAAGGCGACGTTGAAGGCCAAGGGGCCGGAAGCCATCGGCATGTTCGGGTCCGGGCAATGGACCGTCCATGAGGGCTATGCCGCATCCAAGCTGATGAAGGCCGGTTTCCGGTCCAACAATATCGACCCCAATGCCCGCCATTGCATGGCATCCGCCGTCGCTGGCTTCATGCGCACCTTCGGCATTGATGAACCGATGGGCTGTTACGACGATATCGAGGCCGCCGACGCCTTTGTCCTGTGGGGCAGCAACATGGCGGAGATGCACCCCATCCTGTGGACCCGCGTCACCGACCGCCGCCTGTCCAACCCGGATGTAAAGGTGGCGGTGCTGTCGACGTTCGAGCATCGGTCGTTTGAGTTGGCCGACATCCCCATGATCTTTACGCCACAGACCGATCTGGCCATCCTGAACTACATCGCCAACCACATCATCAAGACGGGGCGCGTCGATAAAGATTTCGTCAGCAAATACACGACCTTCGTGAAGGGCCGGGACGATATCGGCTATGGGCTGCGGCCCACCCATCCGCTGGAGGTGGCGGCCAGGAATGCCGCCAAGGCCAATGAAAGCGACCCCATCAGCTTTGATGAATTCGCCGCCTTCGTCGCGCCCTACACGCTGGAAAAGGTGGCGGCACAGTCGGGCGTGCCCGCCGCCCGGCTGAAGGCCCTGGCCGAGCTTTATGCCGATCCAAAGATCAAGGTGGTCAGCTTCTGGACCATGGGTTTCAACCAGCATACGCGCGGTGTCTGGGCCAATAACCTTGTCTACAACATCCATCTGCTCACCGGCAAAATTGCTGAACCTGGCAACAGCCCCTTCTCCCTGACAGGGCAACCCAGTGCCTGTGGCACGGCACGCGAGGTGGGAACATTTTCCCACCGGTTGCCCGCCGACATGGTGGTGACCAATCCCGAACACCGCGCCCATGCCGAACATCTGTGGAAGCTGCCGGAAGGCACCATTCCGGCCAAGCCGGGCTTCCACGCGGTACAGCAGGACCGGATGCTGAAGGATGGCAAGCTGAACTGCTATTGGGTGCAGGTGAACAACAATATGCAGGCGGCCCCCAACACCGCCAACGAGACCTGGCCCGGATACCGCAATCCCGACAATTTCATCGTCGTGTCCGACGCCTATCCCACCGTCACCACCATGGCCGCCGATCTGGTCCTGCCCGCTGCCATGTGGGTGGAAAAGGAAGGCGCCTATGGCAATGCCGAACGTCGGACCCAGGTCTGGCACCAGCTGGTCAATGCCCCCGGCGAGGCGAAGTCCGACCTGTGGCAGCTGGTCGAATTCTCCAAACGTTTCAAGGTGGAGGAGGTGTGGCCGGCGGATTTGCTGGCCAAGGCACCTGAATATCGCGGCAAGACACTGTACGACATCCTCTACCGCAACGGGCAGGTGGACCGTTTCCCCGTCACCGAATGCGATAAGGAGTACGAGAACCGGGAGGCGAGGGCCTTCGGCTTCTACCTGCAAAAGGGCCTGTTTGAAGAATATGCCAGCTTTGGCCGGGGGCATGGCCATGATCTGGCCTCCTATGACACCTATCACGCCGAACGCGGCCTGCGCTGGCCGGTGGTGAATGGCAAGGAAACCCGCTGGCGCTTCCGGGAAGGGAGCGATCCCTATGTCCCGGTGGGCGAGGGCATGCGGTTCTATGGGCACAAGGATGGCAAGGCCCGCATATTCGCCCTTCCCTATGAATCGCCTGCTGAAAGCCCGGACAAGGACTATCCGTTCTGGCTGTCAACAGGCCGCGTGCTGGAACATTGGCACAGCGGGTCGATGACGCGGCGCGTACCGGAACTGCACAAGGCGGTGCCGCAAGCGCTCTGCTACATGCACCCGAACGATGCCCAGGCGATGCAGGTCCGGCGCGGGCAGGAGGTTGTGATCGCATCACGCCGGGGACAGGTGCGGGCACGGGTGGAAACGCGCGGGCGGAACAAGCCGCCACGCGGTCTGGTTTTCGTGCCTTGGTTCGATGCCGACGTCCTGATCAACCGCGTCACATTGGACGCCACCGATCCCATTTCCAAACAGACCGATTTCAAGAAATGCGCCGTGCGCATCACCCCGGTCGAGGGGGCCTGAGCCATGAGCAAGCGCCACACACCCGCGCTTCTGGCCCTGCTGGCCGCCCTGCCCCTGCTGCTGCAGCCGCTGGCACAGCAGGCCTTTGCCACCGACCCGGCACCCGCCGCCGCCAGCTCCGGCGATGTGAAGGCCAGCGGACGGCCCGCCTTCACCGGCGCCGAGGGACTGGTGGTGCAGGAAGCGCCCCCCATGCCCAAGGATGTCAGTGATGACCAACGGCGGCAGCGCAACTATCCCGAACAGCCGCCCGTCATCCCGCATGCCATCGCCGGCTATCAGCTGGATCTGCGTGCCAACAAGTGCTTGACCTGCCATGCCCGCGAATTCACGGGCGACAGTCAGGCCCCCATGATCTCCGTCACCCATTTCCAGGACCGCGATGGGCAGGTGCTGGGTGCCGTGTCCACCCGCCGTTATTTCTGCCTGCAATGCCATGTACCGCAGACGGATGCGCAACCGCGTGTGGTCAATACCTTCCGCGATGTGGACAGCGTCATCCGTGACAGCCGTCCGCCGGCCGGGGAGGGAAAATGATGACCATCATCGAACGGGCGCTCTCTCTCGCCAAGGCGGCGTGGACCGCATTCAATCGCCCGGCGGCGCATCTGGGCATCGGGTTCCTGACCATCGGGGGCTTTGTGGCAGGCGTCCTCTGGTGGGGCGGGTTCAATACGGCGCTGGAAATGACCAACCGGGAAGCGTTCTGCATCACCTGTCATGAGATGAGGGATAATCCCTACGCCGACCTCAAACAGACCATCCATTATTCCAACCGGTCCGGCGTGCGCGCCACCTGCCCGGACTGCCATGTCCCCCATAACTGGACCGACAAGATCGCCCGCAAGATGCAGGCCTCCAAGGAGGTCTGGGGCAAGATCTTCGGCACGGTCGATACGCCGGAAAAGTTCGAGGCCAAGCGCAAGGAACTGGCAAGCCATGAGTGGGCGAGGCTGAAGGCCAACAATTCTCTGGAATGCCGCAACTGCCACAGTGCCGACAGCATGGACATCACCCGCCAGGGCGCGCGCGGGGCCGACGCACACCAGCGCTTCCTGTTTACAGGCCAGGCCACCTGCATCGACTGCCACAAGGGCATCGCCCACCGCCTGCCCGACATGACGGGCGTTCCTATCTGGACCATGCCGGACAAAACAGCCGCAACGGCCAGCCCGTAACCTGCCACCATCCCCCTTGATTGTTCAGCACCCGATCCCGCCAGCTGACGGGATCGGGTTTCGTGTTCCCTGTGGCTTTATTGTGTATAAAAATATAACATCATAAAAACACAAAAAGTTAGACCATAGGGGATGGAAAGATGATTCCGTGCATAAAGGGCCGTGGGCCGCTTCTGGCCCTGCTGCTGACGCTGACGGCCCCAACCCTGGCCGCTCCGCCCGGCGGGGAAACGGTGAAGTCGGTGGATCAGTTTCAGGCAGGGCGTGATGCCTTTGCCGATCCGGAAAAGATGCCCGGCGCGCCGCTCTATCAGGAAAACTGCGCAGGTTGTCATCAGGGCGGTGTCTACAAGGCGCCGCACCGCACCTGGCTGGAAATGATGACGCCCTCCATGCTGTTCAGCGCCATGAATGACGGGATTATGCAGGCCCAGGCCGCCCATCTGTCGCGCGAACAGCGGCAGCAGATTGCCGAATACCTGTCGCGGCAGAAGTTGGACAGCGCCGCCGACGACCCGATGCCGCCGCGCTGCGAAGGAGCTGCCGCCCGTTTCGACATGGACCGTCCGCCGGCCGCTGTCGGCTGGGGTCATGATACCAGCCGGTTTGTTCCGGCGGCGACGGCGGGGCTGACGGCGGCGGATGTGCCGAAACTGCGCCTGAAATGGGCCTTCGCCTTCCCCAACGCCATGCGCGCCCGGTCACAGCCGGCCATCGGCCTGGGTGCCGTGTTTGTGGGCAGCAAGGATGGCACCGTCTATGCCTTTGACCTGGATACCGGCTGTGTGCGCTGGACCTATCAGGCCAAGGCAGAGGTGCGGACGGCCATCGTGCTGGACAGCTGGGCCAAGGGACAGACCCCGGCCCGGCCCCTGCTCTATTTCGGTGATGTTCTGGCGCGGGCCTATGCGCTGGATATGCGGACGGGGGCAGAGGTCTGGGTCACCAAGGTCGATGACCATTCCAGCGCCACCATCACCGGCAGCCCGGCCCTGCATGCGGGCCGGCTTTACGTGCCTGTCTCCTCGCTGGAGGTGACGGCACCTGCGGACCCTGCCTATCCTTGCTGCAGCTTCCGGGGTGCCGTGGCCGCCCTGGATGCGGCGACGGGGCAGCCCATCTGGAAAAGCCATACGATCCCGGAGGAGCCGACGGAACAGGGCAAGACCAGCGTCGGCACGCCCATCCTTGGCCCCTCGGGTGCGCCCGTCTGGAACAGCCCCGCCGTGGATGCGGCGCGCGGACTGCTCTATGTCGGGTCGGGGGAGAATTATGCCAGCCCGGCGGACGGCAACAGCGATGCCCTGATGGGGTGCCGACACGAAAGTGCATTTTACGTACCGCTCGTGAGAACGAATAATGAACTATGCTGCGAGAATGGAAATAGGCCGTCGCAGTGGGCGCAATCCGTTTTCCGGTAGTGGATCAGCCCCCCAAACATAGTCACCTGTGAGACCGATATGTTCCCAGCCAAGTGGAGCGACATGGCGGATCAGTTCCGACTTCGTGTCGGTGCCATTGGCTGCCAGGTGATCAAGTGCGGCTTGCAGATAACGTGTGTTCCAGAGAATGACAGCAGCAACCAGCAAGTTCAGGCCCGATGCTCTATAGGATTGGTTTTCGAAACTGCGGTCGCGCATCTCGCCCAGCCTGTTGAAGAAGATCGCCCTGGCCAGGGCGTTGCGGGCCTCACCCTTGTTTAGACCGGCATTGGCACGCCGGCGCAGGGCCGGATCACGCAGCCAGTCGAGGGTAAAGGTCGTACGTTCCACGCGCCCCAGTTCGCGCAGCGCCAGAGCGAGACCGTTCTGTCTAGGATAGGCTGCCAAGCGGCGCAGCATGACCGACGCGGTGACGGTGCCCGACCGGATGGAGGCCGCCAGGCGCAGCAGTTCGGACCAATGCACGGCCAGATGTTCCAGATCGATCTCTCCGCCCACCAGAGGCTTGAGACTGGACGGGGCCTCGTCGCCGGGGAAGAGGTAGAGCTTCCGGTCCTTCAGGTCACGGATACGGGGCGCGAAACGAAACCCCAACAGGTGGCAGAGCCCGAAGACATGGTCGGTGACGCCGCCCGTGTCGGTGTAATGCTCCTCAATGGCGAGACCGGTCTGATGGTAGAGCAGTCCGTCCAGCACATGCGGGGCTTCGCTTGCGGATGCGGCAATGACTTTGGTGTGGAAGGGGCCGTACTGATCGGAGACATGGGTATAGAAGCTGACGCCCGGTTCGTTGCCGTGCCGGGCGTTGACGTCACCGGTACCGACGCCCCGGCCGCCGGCCTTGTAGAACTGCCCGTCGGAGGATGAGGTGGTGCCATCACCCCAGGCGGCGGCCAGCGGCAGGGCTCGATGCGCGTCGATGATCCGGGCCAGGGCCGCCGCGTAGGTTTCCTCCCGCACATGCCAGTCATGGACCCAGGCGAGTTGCCGGATGGAGACGCCACGACAGGCATCGGCCATGCGGGCCAGACCGAGATTGATGCCATCGGCCAGGATGACGGTGAGCAGAGAGGCGCGGTCATCGGTCGGCCGACCGGAACGCTGGTGGGTGAAGCAATCACTGAAGCCGATCCAGCCGTCGACCTCCATCAGCAGGTCGGTGATCTTGACGCGCGGTAAGGCGTCATAGGCGGCGCGGGCCAGGGCTTGCGCCGCTTCGGGTGTCTGGTCCCGCAGGGGAGTGATCCGCAATTCACCGGTGGACAAGTCGACATCCGGCAACTCCCCCGCCGCTGCCAGGCGGCCGACATCGCGCAGGCGCTGCGCCAGGACCTGATGGCGGGTGGTCAGATAGGTGACGGCGTCGTCGGTGACCGGCAAGGGCAAGGCGCCGTCGGCGCGCAGGGCCTCGAAGGTCGGCCTGGGCATCAGGCAGCTTTCGAAATCACGGAACTGGCGGCTGCCCTCGACCCAGACATCACCCGCGCGCAGCCGGTCACGCAGCTCCGACAGGACGCATATCTCGAAAGCTTTGCGGTCGATGGTGCCGCCCGGCATGACGAAGGGCCGCCAGGATCGGCGGATGAATCCCGTCGGCACCTTGTCGGGCATGGTCCGCTTGCCTGTGGCGAACAGGTCGCGGACCAGGGCGACGGCGCGCAGCAGGGAGGAGACGCCGGGACCGCCTTCGAAGTGGAAGGCGGAGAGGAAGACCGGCAGAAAGGAACGGATGCTGGCATAGCGGGACAACAGTTCGGTGCGGGCATCGCCGGTGCCGGGATCGGCCAAGGGTTCGATGCCGGCGACGCTGGCCATGAAGCGGAACCAGCCGACCTCCTTCTCCAGAGCGACCATCGGGTCGGCACCGGCTTCCCGGGCGTTGATCAGGCTGCGGCAGGCCGCGACCAGGGTGCGCAAATGAGCCTTGGCGTCGCGGACGGAACGCAGGGTCTTTTCATCCGCCCTGTTCTCTGCTCGGCGGCTGAGCATGATCATCAGCTTGTCGAACATCACCAGGGCGGCATCGGTGAGGTCCGTGCCCATCCGGATGGAGGCAGTGGCCAGCAGCGCGCGGCGCCGTTGGACCGTCAGGTCGCGCAGATGCTGTACCGTCATCCTGTTGGCCTCCGCAGCCATCCGTTCGAAGGCGACGCCGGGAATGCGGGTGGACATCCCGGTCGGGATGCCCATCGCCCTGATCTTCTCCAACCGGTCGATGATGGCCAACAGGTTGCGCGGTGCCGGCGACATCGGTGCCTGCCGCAGCCAGGCCAGCAGGCTCAACCCGGCATCCTCATGCGATTCCAGCAGGTTATCAAGACGCGCGATATGGTCAGGCTGCAAATCCCCGATGAAGACACGGTGCAGAAGCTGCTCTGCACGGGCGCGCGTCTGGTGCAGGATCAGTTCCAGCACGGCGGCCGGCGGCAGCAGCACGCGCCGCCGGCGTAGTTCCTCTACCAGGATGGTGGCCAGGGCTACCGGATCACGGTTGACCTGCGCGATGGACAGCAGCCATGCCGTCAGTTCCCGGAACAGTGGTCGGTCAAAGGGCTGGTGACCTGTCAATTCCAGCAGGTCCACGATGTCCTGGCGGCGGCTGGGATCACGCGACCGGTAGGCCACGAAATCTGCTGGCTTGGCATCGACTTGGTTGGCGACGAACGCGATCAGCGAAGCGGGGGGCTCCTCGTATGCGTCAAGGATGCGTCCCGGATGCCGCAGGTAGCAGAGCATCATGGCGATGCCAAGCCGGCGGTGCGGTGTACGCTTGCGGGCGATCAGGGTGAGATCATCAAGGTCCAGCGTGTAATGCTGGACGAGAGCCCGTTCATCATCGGGCGCGCTCAGCAACCGGTCCCACTCCGCCGGCAACAACAGCCGTCGTCTCGCCATGTCATCCCCCGATATCCTCACCACGGGTGTAGGAGGGGTAAGAGAAATGGACAAGGCATCATCGGATGCCGACCGGTGGGATGCGGAGCGATCGCGGAGGTGGAGGCGTGTTGGCTTCCGCCGGAAAACACATGTTTGCCGACAGGGCGACGCCACTCGCTGCGAACCGTCCCCATGGCCACGTATTTCTGTGCGATAAACCCTGTCGGAATGATAGGATGTACGGTAACGGTCAATATGGGGTTTTCCGTACATGTTGGTGGGCTACATGCGGGTGTCGTCGGACGGAGACCGACAAACGACCGCGCTCCAGCGTGATGCCCTGATCACCGCCGGGGTCGATCCCCGTCACCTGTTCGAGGACAAAGCATCGGGAGCGCGGGACGACCGACCCGGCCTCAAACAATGCCTGTCCTTCCTGAAGTCGGGTGATACGCTGGTTGTGTGGAAGCTGGATCGTCTTGGGCGCTCGCTGCCTCACCTGCTCGACATCATCACCGGACTGCGCGACGGGGGCATCGCGTTCCGGTCCCTGACGGAGGGCATGGACACCAACACTCCGCACGGCGAACTGCTGTTCCATCTGTTCGGTGCGCTTGCACAATATGAACGCGCCCTGACCCGTGAACGTGTCCAGGCCGGGCTGATGGCCGCCCGCAGGCGAGGGCGACGCGGCGGCAGGCCCGTCACGATACAACCCGAAAAGCTGGAGGCGGTCATGGCCGCCCTGTACGGAGGAGCCAGCAAGGCCGCCGTGTGCCGGACCTTCGGCATCGCCCGCAGCACGCTGATCGACACCTTGAAACGCACCGGGTGGAACGGCACCAGCAAGGTTTAATGAGTGCCAAGCACCTCCCAAATCCATCCCAAAAACGCCATCGATCTACCGATCCCTATTTGTTCTCACGAGCGGTACATAAAACTCACTTTCGTGTCGGCACCCCCTGATGGCCTTTGACCTCAAGACCGGGCAGCGCCGCTGGCTGCGCCAGACGGTGGCCAATGATGCCTGGAACGTGGCCTGCATGATGGGCGACCATCCCTCCTGCCCCAAGGAGCGGGGGCCGGATCTGGACTATGCCGCCTCCCCCATCCTGGCGGCCCTGCCCGGTGGCGGGCAGATGCTGCTGGGCGGGCAGAAAAGCGGTGTGGTCCATGGTGTGGACCCCGATACCGGTGCCCTGCGTTGGAGCACCCGGGTCGGGCGCGGCGGCGTGCAGGGCGGTGTGCATTTCGGCATGGCGGCGGAGGGGGCGCGGCTGTACGTGCCCATATATGACATGGCCAATGCGCGGGACGGCAGCAAGCCCACCGATCCGCCGCGTCCCGGCCTGCACGCCATCGACGCCGCCACCGGCAAACTTCTGTGGAGCCACCCGGCGGAGGATGTCTGCGGCGGGCGGGAATTCTGCGATCCCGGCATTACGGCGGCCATCACGGCCATGCCGGGCGTGGTCTTTGCCGGCCATTCCGACGGCTGGGTCCGCGCCTATGACGGGGCGACCGGCAAGATCGTGTGGCGGTTCGACACGACACAGCCGGTGAAGGCCGTGAACGGGGTGGAGGCGCGCGGCGGATCGATGAGCGGCCCCGGCCCCGCCATCGGCGACGGGCATGTCGTGCTGAATTCCGGCTATGGCCTGTATTTCAAGATGCCGGGCAATGCCCTGCTGGTCTTCGCCCCCGAAAAGGGGCGTTGAGCGGGGGCAGCGGTTTGGTTATGGGTGGGGGTCGCTGACTGTTGCCGGCCCCCCGCCCATGACCGACCAACCCGCCCCCGGACTGCTGGACAAGGCGCTGTCGCTGCTGCCGCTGGTGGCGCGGGCGGGGACCTGTTCGCTGACGCAGCTGGCGGGGGAACTGGGTTTGCCGCTGTCCACCATCCACCGGCTGGCGCAGGACCTCACAAGGCATGGCTATCTGATCCGGCTGGGCCGGGGGCGTTACCGGCTGGGGCCGGCCCTGCTGTCGCTGGCGGCGGGGCTGCGGCTGGAGGATATGCTGATCGAGGTGGCCCGCCCGCTGGTCCAGGACTTGGCCCGCGACTGCCGGGCCTGCGTGCATCTGGGCAGTTTCGATGGCGAAATGGTTACCTACCTGCTGAAGCGCGGCTTCGGGCGGGAGAAGATATTCTCAGCCGAGGGGATGCAGCTGGAGGCCTATTGCTCCGGCATCGGCAAGGTGCTGCTGGCCCACCTGCCGGCGGCCGACCGGGCGCGCTATCTGGCGGGCGGTCCCTTCGTGGCCCTGACCCCGCGCACCATCACCGACCCGGCCCGGTTGGATGAGGAGCTGACCCGCATCCGGGCCCAGGGCTGGGCCCTGGATGATGAGGAGATATTGACGGGCCTGCGCTGTGCCGCCGTGCCCGTGCGGGACCGCACCGGCACCGTCATCGCCGCCCTGTCGGTCAGCGCCGGCCTGCCCGCCATGCCGGTGGCGCGGGTGGCGGACCTGCTGCCCCTGCTGCACCGGACGGCGAATACTATCCGGGACCGGCTGTTCGGCGCCTAAACCAGGGCGGCGACGCAGGCGGCCAGGATGGCAAGGCCCATGGCGATGTTCATCGCCCGTTCGGCGCGCGGTGCCATCTCAATCCGGCCCAGGGCGCGACCGGCCAGCAGCCAAGCAATATCCACCACGATCATCACGACGACGACCAGCAGCCATTTCAGGCCGCCATCGCCCAAGCCCTGCGCCGGGTCCAGCAGGATGAAGGACCCGAACAGCGAGGCGAAGGCCAGATAGGCCTTGGGGTTCGTCACCCCCAGGATGAAGGCACCCCAGGGCCGCCAGGCCCCCGCCCCCTGCCCGTCGCCGCCCACACCGCCCGATGGCGGGGCGCTGGCGATGCTCCAGGCCAGCGCGATCAGATAGGCGGTGGAGGCCACCAGCATGATCACCCGCAGGGCCGGAAAGGCCTGCAAAAGCGCCACCAGACCCACCGCGCTCAAGCCGGCCGCCAGCGCCAGCCCGGCCTGCAAGGCCAGGAAATAGCGCAGGGCGTGGCCGGTACTGCATTGCCGGCCCACCACCACCAGGGCGGCAATTGCCGGCCCCGGCGACCCCAGCAGCGCCACCGCCGCCAGCAGGAAACCAAGGATCGATCCCATCTCCATCTCACACCTTTATAGAAAGACATCCACATATAAAGATGTCTTTATGTTTAAGGGTGAGAACTGTCAAGGGGGGAGCGGTGCGCCCCTCCCCCCCCTGAACCAGCCTTACCGTCCCGCGAACCGTACCGGCTGGCGCGCAAAGAAGGCCGCGCGGGCGGCGGCGTGATCCTGGGTGGCGATCAGCATGGCCTGGCCCGCCTCCTCCGCCCGCAAGACATCGTCCAAACCCTGCGGCCAGGCGGCCAGGGCCGATTTGACGGCGGCGACGGCGCCGGGCGCCGCCTCCGCCAGAAGGGCGGCGCGGGAGAGCGCGGTGGACAGCACCTCGCCTTCGGGGGCCAGGACATCGGCAATCCGCTCCGCCACGGCATCGGCCCCACTGATGGTGGGGCAGAGCATCAGGATTTCCCGGACCCTTCCCATGGGCACACGCTGCGGCAGGGACCAGAGCAGGCCCAGATCGGGCATCAATCCCACCTTGCCAAAGGCCGCACAGAAGCGGCTGCCCGGTCCCACCACCACCAGATCACAGGCCAGCGCGATGGAGAAGCCGGCCCCGAAGGCCGCCCCCTCCACCGCCGCCACCACGGGCAATGGCAGGGCCACCAGCCGCCGCACAATGCCCTGACAGGCCCGCATCATGGCGGTGACGCCCAACGGGTCGGCCCCGTCCATGGCGCCCAGATCGCCGCCGGCACAAAAGGCCCCGCCGTCGCCTGTCAGCACCAGGGCCCGCACCGACCGGTCCGCCGACAGCGCATCCAGGGCCGCCGACAGATCGGCCACCAGTTCCGGCACCAGAGCATTGCGCTTGGCCGGCAGCATCAGCCGCAGGATGGCGACATCCCCTTCCCGCTCCACCCCCACCAACCCGGCCATCACACCCTCCCCGCTCTGCTTACTTGTTTAGCTTAGTTTTATTATACGCATGATGTTATTTGTGTATACTCAAATCCAGACAGAGAACATGGATCGGGGCATACCGTGCCCCGTGGGGGAGGCGGAGATGGTGACGCGGGCGGAACTGCTGGCCCAGGGCTGGCAGATGGAGGAATGGGCCGACTATGCCGGCCTGGTCGGTCCTTTCTGGTGGCGGGGCGAGGGCACGGCCCGCACCTATGGCCTGCTGTGCGATGGCAAGCATCGCAATGAACGCGGCACCATCCATGGCGGCCTGATCGCCACCCTGGCCGACCACGCCATCGGCCTGATCGTCTGGGACAGCGTCGACCGCCGTCCCTGCGCCACCATCCAGATGAATATCCAATTCATCGGTGCCTGCCGCGTGGGCGACTTCATCGAAGCCAGCGGCGACATCCTGCGCTCCGGCCGCAGCATCATCTATGCCCGCGGCCTGCTGTCCGTCGCCGGCAAACCCGTGGCCGGGGTGGATGGGGTGTGGAAACTGCTGGAGGCTTAACGCCCCCACCAACGCCGCCTATGCAACCAAGTGAAACACAAAATGCAGGTGCGTTGCACGGACCCCAGCCCGAACCGGGCCGCCGGACGCCCTCCGCGCACCTTGTGCAACATCATGCACCACGAAACAGGGGTGTGTTTCACAGCGGACGGTCGGGCCGCTCTGAATGGGTGTGGATACAGGGGTGGTGTTGATGGGGGCAGGATAGCACGGGGCGGTGGGGATGTCAGCGGTTAGGGGCGGCGATTGTGCATAGTGGCATTAGCACCAAAGCCGCCACAGGGTATGCATCTTCAAAAGGTCTTGCTATGTTTGGCTGACAACTGTGTTCACTGAGCTATTCGGACGATAGGTCAATGCGCTTTCTTGCCAGTGGGCCATCGATTCCCGATGAACTCCTCGTCGCGCGCGACGAAGGGCGAGTTGTGTTTTTCTGCGGAGCCGGCGTCTCAAAGGCTCGTGCAGATTTGCCTGATTTCTACGGTCTGACCTCAAATGTTCTCGATAAACTAGGTGCCGGGCAAGATAGTCTAGCAAGACAAATTACGAAAGTTGCACAACGACTGCAGAAATGCCAATCGTTAAAACAAATAGGGACAATTGTCTCCGCTGACAAAGTGTTTGGATTTTTAGAGCAAGAATTTAACATCAATGATGTTCGCTCGGAGGTCGCAAAGGCGTTGCAACCTAGAAAAGATGCCGATCTTTCAGCACACAAAATATTGATTGATCTTGCACGGGGGCCTGATGGTGTCGTGCGATTGGTCACTACTAATTTTGATCGTCTATTCCAAGCCGTCGATCCTCTTCTTAAGTCAAAGTCTCCACCCGATTTGCCTGACCTGAGGCACAACCATACATTTGACGGTATTGTACATCTGCACGGGATGGTGAACGAGGACTACACAGGCACTCATGGAGAGGAGTTCGTTGTATCCTCCGCCGATTTCGGCCACGCCTATCTTGCGGAAGGCTGGGCCGCAAACTTCATGCGGCAACTGTTGCAGCGATTCCAGTTGGTTTTCGTCGGTTATGGGGCAGACGACCCGCCTGTTCAATACCTTCTGGAAGCTCTCGGGCGTACCGCGACTAGCACCGCTGGCATATACGCATTCCATGGCGGACCACCTGACGAGGCGCAGGCACGCTGGGGCTCAAAAGGCGTCCGCCCCATCGCGTTTGATACTTCAAATAACTACCATGCACTTTGGGCGACTCTGGAGGCGTGGGCGGCAAGAGCACGCGATCCCGCCGGCTGGGCAGCATCAATTATTGAGATGGCAATGAAAGGTCCTGCCGCCGTCACAGAGCATGAACGCGGGCAGGTCGCACACCTCGTTTCAACGGTGCCTGGAGCGCGAAGCTGGGCGAGCGCAAGGCCTCCTGCTGAGTGGCTGTGTACCTTCGATCCGGCATTTCGGTTTAGAAAGCCGGGAAAGGTGGGTGGGGCTTTTGGGGCAGGCACCTACGTCGATCCCTTTGATCTTTATGGTCTCGATACCGACCCCACTCCACCACCAATCAACCCCAGCGATCCTTATAGCAAGCGTGAAGTACCGTCTTCCGTCTGGAGCGCTTTCAATATTCAAACTTCGGAACCTCTTCCTGAAGTTGCCGCAACACTCACCGGATATTCTGCTGTTGGTCCGGGCGCGCTAACCAGTCGCCTTTGGTCTCTTGGCCTGTGGTTGTCTGAAATTTGCTATCAGCCAGCCGCTGTATGGTGGGCAGCTTCCAGAGGTCCACTGCATGAGGCGGTGCAAGGAAACATTAGGAGAAAACTCGCTTTTGAGGCTGAGCATTGCTCGGCCACGGTCAAACGGGCGTGGTACCTTCTTCTCGGTTCGTGGGAGGACGGAAGACGAGGTTCTCGCCTGGATTGGTACGATTTCAGACGTCAGATCAAGGTCGGGGATTGGACTAACTCTACAATTATTAGCATGGTGCAAGCTATACAGCCTCGCCTTAGTGCCGAGTTCTGCTACTGGAGTGGACCTGTTCCACCGCGGGGCCACGATGACATCTCATTGAATCGGTTGATCAGCTTGGACGTAAGCTATCCCGACTGGGAAACTGATATCGAGATTCCTGACGAGCACCTAGCTTCCGTCGTGAAAGGAGTTCGTTGGACCCTCGAACGAGCAATGACCCTGGAGGCCGAACGGGGAGAGTCCTATCTGCAACTGTCCCATCCCTTGACACCGGACCCAGATATCCCGGCGGGTGATCACCAATATATCCGTGGCCTAGATCTACTTCTGAAACGCTATGTCATTATGTACTTGCGGCTTCACAGTCTCTCCCCCGCACTAACTGCCAAGGAGCGTTGCGCATGGGCGGTAGACGATACTGTCTTTGCACGACTAAGAATTTGGGTCGCCGGCCAGACGGACATCACGGAATCTAGTGAGGCCGGTCGGTACTTAACGGAACTTTCTGAAGAAGCGTTCTGGGATAGTAACAATCAACGAGACCTGCTCATCGCCATACAGTCACGCTGGGAAAATCTGTCTACAAGAAATAAATCACGGCTAACCCGAAAACTCTTAAAGGGCCCAGAACGTTGGGAGCATGAAACAAAAAAGGAGTTCAAAGAACGACGCGCAATATATATTCTTGAGCGTCTAGAATGGTTGAAGCAGCAGGGTATCGCTCTCGAAATCCATTCTGCCAAGCTTGACAAGCTTCGCCGCCACTCGCCCCGATGGAAAGCTGATTTTGCATCAACTGCCGCACAGTCCCGTGAAGCGCGAAGCGGGTATGTAACGACGGATACCACACCCGATATTCTGTTGGGGGTACCGCTTTCAACTTTGATCGACGTCGCCGATCAATTACGCGGACGCGATCCGAAAGATTCATTTCGGGAGGTTGATCCGTTCCAGGGATACGTCAAAAATGAGCCTTTGCGTGCGCTAGCGGCGTTACGCATACGGACGACGAGAGGCCCCTTCCCTTCACAGTCCTGGAGAACGTTCCTGCAGTCGGAGGCGTGCCAAGCCAATAGGCCACGTCTTGTCGCACTGATTTCTGGTCACCTTGCCAGGCTGCCGCTTGATGGTCTTGGAACGATCCGGCACGAGGCATCAAGGTGGATCGCCACGACTGCACCAATTCTGCTCAAGCTCTCACCCGGGATTTTTGCGAGACTATGGTACACATTTCTGAATCTTCTTTCTTTGGACACAAGCCTCGGAAGTTCTTCTGTATTTCATAGTTCAAGGGGTAGGGACTGGCTTACCGAGGGGATCAACTCACCTGTCGGCCATCTCATTGAAGCTCTACTTCAACACCCTGAGATCGCTGATTTGGAAACTGGGCAGGAACTACCAGTGATTTGGCGATCCTATGTGAATGATCTGCTCAATCTCCCCGGCGACCAGCCATACTATGCTATTGCGATCCTTAGTCGGATACTTGGCTTCCTGTACGATAAAGCTCCATCATGGACCGAAGAGCGGCTATTTGGTCGATTGGATGCAGAACGCCGAGATGCAACCGAAGCTTTCTGGGCCGGCTTCCTTGGCGGCAACAAGCCGACAGTTTCGCTATATACGCGGATCAAACCGCTAATGCTTGCCCGTGTCCGTGACGAAGTCAAAAGCGAAACCCAAGGCCTTGCTGGTCGCCTTCTCGCTGGATGGAGAAATGTCCCGCCTGATATGAAGGATTACTTGGTCACCGACGAAGAGTTACGGGATGCTTTGGTCCATGGGAGTGACGAGTTTCGGCAACAAGTGCTTTGGAATCTCTGGAATTGGTCGAGAAAAAACGGGCAAGACAATTGGGCTGCAATGGTTCCAATTTTTTTCCAATCTGTATGGCCACGACAGAAAGCGGCAAATAGCTCTCGAACAACAGACAGGATTATTGATATTCTACTCTCTAGTGACGATAGTTTTCCTGAATTGTTCAATATGGTATCTTCTTGCCTTGTCAGAAATGATCGATATACCAGCAACATTTTCAATGGATTAGATGATCTTGAGCAATCGAATGGCGAGTTAGTTCGAAAATTTCCGTCTGTTGTTTTGGAATTGTTAATCAAAGTGCTGCCGGTCGAAGTACAAAATTGGCCTCATAATGTCCGTGCAATACTTAAATTGATCAGTGATGAAAACTCAGCTTTAGCGACTGACGAGCGCATGTTGATTCTGTTGAGGAAGCTCGATAACAGTGGCCGGTAAGTAATACACTCGGATACAATTGGCCACCCCCTACCCCCCCATCCCCCACCGTATCCCCCGCCGCAGCAGCTCATAATAAACCGGGTGTGCCCAGGCGCCGCGTTCGACGAAGGGGTAGAAGTCGGCCAGTGGGCGCAGGTCGAAGCGGCCTCGGCAGTGGCCCAGGGTCAGGTAGAGGACTTCGCCGCCATGGCTGGGCCGCGTGTACATCACCAGATGTTCAGCGTCGGGCCAGTCGCTGTGGGTGAATTCGGGGGTTTGGCCGGCGAAGCGGGTGGTCAGGAGGGGGTGGTTGCCGGGGTGGAAGGTGCAGAGATATTGCTCATCCTCCACAAAGAAGTCGCGCAGGCCCCGTGTCAGGGCGTGGTCCTTGTCGGCCACCTTGACCTTGAAGCGGCCGATGGGGGGGTGGGCCTGGAACTGGCTGCCCAGCATTTCCATGAAGTCAGGCGCGCAATCGGGGCAGTCCACCTTGCCATCGGCCAGGAAATTCAGGATGGAGTTGGTGCCGTGCAGCGCGAACCAGCGGCGGCCCTTGCCCAGGAAATCGCGCAGGGCGGCCAGTCCCTTTTCGTCCGGCACGATGTCGCAGGTATAGGTGATCAGCATGTCGGTGCTACGGATCGTGTCGGCGTCGCTGTAATCATTCAGGATGGTGACGCGCGCGGTTTCATGCTCGGCCAGCAGCTTCAACAGCTCCAGCCGCGCGAAATCAATATCATGGTACTTGCCGCCAGCGATCAGGCAGATATCGAAACGGGTGGACATTGGCGGCCTCAGGCACGGGGGACGGGGCGGCGGATCGGGTCGCGGCCATCCCAATCGCGGCTGGTGGCCTGAACCTTGGCGAAGAATTTCATCAGGGCGGGTGTCGCCTCGAACAGCTCCACCATGGTGCCGGGGAAGGCGTCCGCATTGTCGAAATAGGCAAAGCCGGTGCCGGCCTGGGTGCGCCCACCCTGAGCCACCGCCATGCCATGGGCGGTGGCGCGGGCCAGATCGGCGGCGTAGTCCTGGCTGGCCACGCCGACATGGTGCAGGCCCTGCAGGCCGGCCTCCAGGAATTCGCGATAGACGCTGGGGGCGCTGTTGGTTTGCTGCACCAGCTCGATCTGCATATCCCCGCTATAGGCGGTGGCGACGGCCATTTCGATGTCGACTGCCTGTCCGCGATAGGTTGTCTCGGCAAAGGCGACGCGGGGCAGCACGAAGAAGGGGCCGACACCCAGCCGCTCCACCCAATGGCGCATCGCCGCGTCGAGATCGCGGACGACGAAGCCGTTCTGCATGATGGGGCCGAAGATGCGGCTCATGATCCGGTGCCCTCCGTGGGCAGGATGCGCGACGGGGATGGGATCGGGTCGGGTGCCGGGCTGCCCGTGGCGCGCAGGCGCACGAAGGAGGTGCTGTCGAACCGGATCACCACCTCCCCCCGCTGGTTCACCAATTCGTGATGCAGGGTGACGATGCCGGCATCGGCGCGCTTGCCCGACGGACGCTTTGACAGGGCAACGGAGGTGGCGTGGACGGTGTCGCCGGGGCGCAGGGGGGCGGCCCAGCGGACATTGTCCCAGGCGATGCCGCAGACCCAGGCAATGTCGCCATTTTCCTCATGATCCAGCACGCGCCAGAGGGCGCAGTTGTAAAGCCCGCTGGCGATCAGTTCGCCGAATGGCGACTGTGCCGCCAGGGTGGCGTCGGTGTGGAAATATTGCGGGTCGTAGCGGACGGCGAATTCCGTCATGTCCGCCGCCGTCACGGCATGGTCGCGGCTGCGCGTCCGCTCCCCCACCATGATGTCTTCCCAGAAGCGCCAGCCTGTCATGGTCGCGCCCTCTCCCCCGTCTGTGGTCTGTCCGGCCCTTGTTCCGGGCCTGTTGTATCAGTATGGGCAAAATCCTGTATGCATGTCGATGGAAAATGTATATTTTAATCAGCAAAGCAGAAAATCATGCGGGAGGAACCATGCCCACCATCATCGCCACCGACCGGGAGGGCCGCGAGCATGCGCTTGCCGCCGATGCCGGCCACTCCCTGATGGAGAGTTTAAAGGATAATGACCTGGATGTGGCGGCCATCTGTGGCGGCTGCTGCTCCTGCGCCACCTGTCATGTCTATGTGGACGGGGGATGGGTGGCGGCGCTGCCGCCGCAGGCCCCGGATGAACGGGAGCTGGTGCAGGACAGCCCGCATTTCCGCGACGGCGCCTCCCGCCTGTCCTGCCAGATCCGGGTGACGGATGCACTGGACGGGCTGCGCGTGACGCTGGCGCCGGAAGACTAAAAAACTAAAAGCGGAGGGTCAAAATGGGTCGTGTCAGTGGGAAAGTGTGCCTGGTGACGGGTGCGTCGATGGGGCTGGGCCGGGCGGATGCGCTGGCCCTGGCGCGCGAAGGGGCGGCTGTGGTCATGGCCGACGTGGCGGAAGCGGCGGGGGAGCAGGCCGCCGCCGAAATCCGCGCCGAAACGGGGGCCGACGTAGTCTTCATGCGCCATGACGTGACCAGCGAGGAAAGCTGGGCCGGGGTGATGGCGGCGGTCCAGGCACGGTTCGGGCGGTTGGACGTACTGGTCAATAATGCCGGGACGGTGGTGATTGAGACGGTGGAGACCACGACGCTGGAACAGTTCCGCAAGGTCAATGCGGTCAGCGCGGAAGGCACCTTCCTGGGCTGTAAACATGCGATCGGCCTGATGAAACAGGGCGGTGGCGGCAGCATCATCAATATGTGCTCCGTCGCCACGCATCTGGGCTATCCGGTGTTCTTCGCCTATTCGGCGGCCAAGGGGGCGGTGCGGGGGATGAGCAAGTCCATCGCCATTCACTGCCAGATGCAGGGCTATAATATCCGCGTCAACACCATCCATCCCGGTGCCATGGATACGCCCATGGTCCGTGCCGCCAACAATGCCCTGTTCGGCAGCGAGGAGGAGGCCAGGAAGCACCTGCCCCCCATCGGCAGCCCCGAGGATGTGGCCGCCATGGTCCTCTATCTGGCCAGCGATGAAAGCCGGTTCGTGAATGGGGCCGAGCTGGTGATTGATAATGCGGTGGTGATTTCCTGAGGATCCGTCCCGCCAGAGATGTAGGTCAGGTAGAGGCGCAAGCCTCGCCCTGACAGATAAGGCTTTCAATCCACTCCTGTCAGGGCGCGCCACAGGCGCGACCTGACCTACTCCGCTACCATCACCAGCACCCGGCCATCGGCGATGCGCACGGGGAACAGCGTCAGGGGGCGGTAGCCGGCACCGCCCAGGCAGCGCCCGCCATCGGTCAGGTCAAAGCGCGCGCCATGCAGGGGGCAGGACAGGATGCCGTTGCGCAGCCTCCCCTCCTCCAGCGTGCTGGCGGCATGGGTACACATGTTGCGCACGGCGCGTATATCCGGTCCGCTGCGGCAGAGCAGGATATCCTCCCCGCCGGCTTCGACGCGCAGTTTGGCACCGTCGGCAAGGTCGGCGAGGGCGCAGACGTCATGTTCCATGTCTGTCGCCCCCCTATGACCGGCGCTGATCAAACCGGCGGCCGACCATGGCGGACGCGATATTGATCTTCTGAATATCGACAGCACCACCGGCAATGCCCCAGCCCCAGCTGTCGCGCAGGCGGCGTTCCATGCCATATTCATGGGAATAGCCGTAGCCGCCCATCAACTGCACCGCCGCGCCCGTCACTTCACGGCTTATTTCGTTAGCGAAACATTTCGCGACGGAGCTTTCCAGCAAGGACGGCATACCGTCCTGGGCATTGCTGGCGGCGCGGTGGATCAGCAGGCGGGCCGCCTCCACCTTCATCTTCATTTCGGCCAGCTTGATCTGCACGGCCTGGAATTCCACGATGGCGCGGCCAAACTGACGACGCTCCTGCACATAGTCGGTGACTTCTTCCAGGGCACCCGATGCCTGGGCCAGCGACATGGTGGCGTTGCCGCAGCGTTCCAGATCGAACGCTTCCATCATCTTTTTAAAGCCACCGGCACCGACGATCACATTCTCGCGCGGGATTTCGACATCATCGAAATAGATGTCGGAACTGGGGATACCGCGAAAGCCCATCAGCTGTTCATTGGCACCAAAGGTCAGGCCCTTCATGCCCTTTTCGACAAAGACGGCACCAATGCCCTTGGCCCCTGCCTCCTCCGACATGCGGACATAGACGACATAGCCATCGGCATGGCCGCCGCCCGAACACCAGCGCTTGGTGCCGTTCAGGTACAGCTTGCCGTCGCGTTCGGTGACCTTGCTGGTCAGATCGGTCAGGGCCGATCCGGCCTCCGGCTCTGACATGGCGATGGCGACGATCATGTCGCCGCGACAGACGGCGGGCACCACGCGATCACGCAACTCCTTGGTGCCGAAATGTTCGATGGCGCGGACAGGGCCGACGCAGCTTTCAAACACCGGGAAGGCCACGGCGGAGGAGATTTTCGCCAGTTCCTCCAGCACAATCAGGGCCTCCAGATTGCCCAGACCCATACCGCCATAGGTGGTCGGTATATTTATACCGAGAAATCCCATATCCGCATATTTGGCGATCCATTCCCTGGGGCAGGCCTCCCCTGTCAGGTCCAGATGTTTGGCCAGCGGGCGCAGCTGTTCCTGGGCGAAGCGGCGCGCGGCCTCCTGCAGCTCCCGCTGCTCCTCGGTCAGTCGGAAATCCATGGACCTCTGTCCTCCCCATCCATGCCGTGGCGGCTTGTTCTTATGATCGAAAAGCGTCGGCGTGCTGAATTCACGGGGCCTGCCGCGCCGTGTTGCGCGCTGACCTCTCCCCATATCTATACGCAGAGACAGTTTTTTGTATACAGAAAAACGCCGATGCTGATATAAAGCCGGCAGAGCATGAAAATCAGCACATGCGCAGGCTTGCGCGTTCCCGCGTTCCGACGGAGCATGGGAACAGAGGCGACAAGGCCCGCGATGGAGAGGGAGGGAAAGCCAAATGGATCTGGGTCTGAAGGGCAAGAAGGCCGTCGTCACGGGTGCGACCAAGGGAATCGGGCGCAAGATCGTTGAGACGCTGGCCGATGAAGGCGTCGATATCGCCATCTGTTCGCGCACCGCCGAAGAGGTAGAAGAGACGCTGGCCGTGCTTCGCGCCAAGGGCGTCAATGCCGTGGGCGAGGCCGTGAATGTCCGCGATGGGGAGGCTTACAAGGCCTGGATTGCCAAGGCTGGCGAGCAGCTGGGCGGTATCGACATCCTGATCCCCAACGTGTCCGGCGGGGCCGGCATGGACAGTGAAAAGAACTGGCAGCGCAATTTTGAGGTGGATGTGATGGGGTCGGTGCGCGCGGTTGAAACCGCCGTGCCGTTCCTGAAAAAATCCGGCGAGGGGTCGGTGGTGTTCATCGTCTCCACCAACGCCATCGAAACATTCGCGGCCCCCATGGCGTATAATGCGCTGAAGGCCAGCCTGATCACCTACTCCAAGCAGCTGGGCCAGTTCCATGGCAAACGGCGTATCCGTTTCAACGCCCTGTCGCCCGGCCCGATCTTTGTGGAAGGCGGTGCCTGGGACATGATCAAGACCTCACAGCCCGATTTCTATAACGCCACCATCGCCGCCCATCCGTTCGGCCGCATGGGCAGTGCCGAGGAAGTGGCCAAGGCCGTCGCCTTCCTGGCCAGCCCGGCGGCCAGCTGGATCAATGGTACCCACCTGATCGTTGATGGTGGATATACAAAGGGCGTCCATTTCTGATCCAAGGGTGCGCGTCATGCCGATCAAACGGGTCAAGCCGGGTGATTTCACCCGCACCCCCATCGAGAAGGCCCCGGACCCGCAGCTGGGCCACGCCATCATCGCCAAGGAGCGCTACACCAGCCCCGATTTCATGAAACTGGAATGGGAGCGGATGTGGAAACGCAGCTGGCTGATGGGCTGCCGCGAGGATGATATCCCGGAACCGGGCGACTATGTCTGTACGGAGATCGGGCGCGAGGCGATCCTGATCGTCCGTCAGGCCGATATGTCGATCCGCGCCTTCTATAATGTCTGTCAGCATCGCGGCAACCGGCTGGTCCCGCCGGGCATCGGTAAGTTGAAGAGTTTCAAATGCGCCTACCATCATTGGGAATATGGGTTGGATGGTGACTTTGTCCGTATCCCGGACAAGGAGACCTTCCCGCAGGGCACGCCATGCCAAGGATTGCCGGAGGTGCCGTGCGACACCTGGGGCAGCTTTGTCTGGTATAATCTGAACAAGCAGGCAGAGCCGCTGCGCGACTTCCTGGGCGTCATCCCGGAGCATCTGGACCCGTACCATTTCGACCGTATGGCGATGACGCGGGACTGGACCATTGAATGGGACTGCAACTGGAAAGCGTCCGTTGATGCGTTCAACGAGAGCTACCATGTGCAGGGCATCCATCCGCAGCTGCTCTATTACCTCGATGATCTGGATATCCAGATCGACTGCTACGACCGGCACAGCCGCTATCTGGTGCCGTTCGCCACCACCAGCCCGCGCGTGAAGGAAACGTCGGACATTCCGCCGTTGATCCGCCTGATCATGAAACAGGCGGGCATGGACCCGGCAGATTTCGACGGTAAGACACGCGAAGTGCGGCTGGCCGTGCAGAAATGGAAGCGGGAGAATGGGGCGTCACAGGGTTTCGATTATTCGGACCTGAATGATGACCAGCTGACCGATGATTATCATTACCTGATCTTCCCCAACATCACGCTGAACGTGCATGCCGACGACCTGATGCTGTTCCGGCAGCGCCCGCACCCGACCGACCCCAACAAGATGTTCTACGACCTGCAGAATTTCCGCCTGCTGAAACAGGGGGAGGAAAAGCCGGAACGACCCGAACATCGCTTCTACCGGCATGGGGAGAAGTCGCTGGGTCAGGTGCTGGACCAGGATGCGTACAACCTGCCCGGCGTGCAGTTGGGCATGCAATCCGAAGGCTTCCCCGGCCTGTGGCTGGGCGACCAGGAACTGCGCATCCGGCACTTCCACAAGGTCATTGATGATTATGTTTATGGGGTGGGGGAAGCGCCATAAACGCCCCCCACTTCGTCATCCCGGCGAAAGCCGGGACCCAGGGGCCAAAAGCCCCACCTATCAGCAGCGTCGCTGGACGCAGCGTTAAGCTTCTTTCCTGTAGCCCCTGGGTCCCGGCTTTCGCCGGGATGACGGGAAGATCGGGATAGTCAAAGATGCCTTTCTCCAAGGAACCAACCCATGCAGCTCAACCGTGACGCCCTGCTTCAGGCCTATCGGCGCATGCGCACCATCCGCGAGTTCGAGGAGCGGCTTCATATCGAGAACCGCACCGGGGAGATCGCGGGCTTCACGCATCTCTATGCCGGTCAGGAGGCCGTGGCGGTGGGGGTGTGCGAGCATCTGACGGACAAGGACTGGATCGCGTCCACCCATCGCGGCCACGGCCATTGCATCGCCAAGGGATGCGATGTCGGCGGCATGATGAAGGAGATTTATGGACGTGCCGATGGGTTGTGCAAGGGCAAGGGCGGGTCCATGCATATTGCCGATCTGGACAAGGGTATGCTGGGTGCCAACGCCATTGTCGGCGGCGGCCCGCCCATCGCCGTGGGCGCCGCCATCGCCGCCAAGCTGGCCGGTGAGGGCCATGTCGCCGTGTCCTTTACCGGCGATGGCGGGTCCAACCAGGGCACGGTGCTGGAAGCCCTGAACATGGCCGCCGTGTTGAAGGTGCCCAAGATTTTCGTGTTCGAGAATAATGGCTATTCCGAACATACCGGGGCCGCCTACGCCCTGGCGGGCCAGGACCTGGGCCGCCGGGTGGAGGGGTTCGGCATCCCCGTCTTCCGCGCCGATGGTTTTGATTTCTTCTCCGTGTATGAGGCGATGCGCCAGGCGCTGGAAGTGTCGCGCACGGGCGGCGGGCCAGCGGCGGTCTATGCCACCTGCACCCGCTATTTCGGGCATTTCGAGGGCGACCCCCAGAATTACCGCGCCAAGGGCGAGGTGGAGAAGTTCCGGGAAGAGAGCGACTGCCTGAAAGGCTTCCGCGCGCGGGTGACCGAGGCGGGCCTGATCGACGGTGCCACGCTGGACGCCATCGATGCCGAGGTCCTGGCCGAGATTGATGCCGCGACCATCGCCGCGAAGTCAGCCGCCCCGCCGGTGCCGGCGGACGTGCTGACCGACGTTTATATCAGCTATTGAGCGGGAGAGGTTCGATGCCCGTCATCACAATGCGCGAGGCCCTGAACGAGGCCCTGCATCTTGAAATGGCCCGCGACCCCCGCGTCATCGTCCTGGGCGAGGATGTGTCCGGCGGGGCCGGCGGCACATCGGGTCAGCGCGACGCCGCCGGCGGTATTTTCGGCGTGACCAAGGGCCTGATCCACAAGTTCGGTGAGGGGCGCGTCATTGACACGCCCATTTCCGAAAGCTGCATCATCGGGGCCGCCAATGGCGCGGCGCTGGCGGGATTGCGCCCCGTGGCCGAACTGATGTTCGCCGATTTTGTCGGCGTGGCCATGGACCAGATTTTCAATCAGGCCGCCAAGTTCCGTTACATGTTCGGGGGCAAGGCGCGCACGCCGCTGGTCATCCGCATGTCGTTCGGGGCCGGCATGAACTGTGCCGCCCAGCATTCGCAGACCATCTACCCCTTCATGACGGCGGTGCCGGGGTTGAAGGTGGTGGTGCCGTCCAACCCCTATGACGCCAAAGGCCTGCTGCTGACCGCCATCCGCGATGATGATCCGGTCGTGTTCTTCGAACATAAGGCGCTGTACAGCCGCAAGGGCGAGGTGCCGGACGGCGATTACATGATCCCGTTCGGCGAAGCTGCCCTGGTGCGCGAAGGCGATCACGCCACCATCGTGGCCCTTGGCCGCATGGTGCCGTTCGCGGAAAAGGCGCTGGAAAAGCTGAATGCCGACGGCATTACCTGCGACCTGATCGACCCGCGCACCACCAGCCCGCTGGACGAGGAGACGATCCTGGAAAGCGTGTCGAACACCGGCCGTCTGGTCGTGGTGGATGAAAGCCCGCCGCGCTGCTCCGTCGCATCCGACATCGCCGCCATCGTGGCGCAGAAGGGTTTCCGCGACCTGAAGGCCCCCATCCAGATCGTCACCGCCCCACACACGCCCGTTCCGTTCGCCCGCGAACTGGAACGCGCCTATGTCCCTGGCCCCGCACAGATCGAGGCCGCTGTTCGCAAGGTGCTGGCCGATGGCTGAGATCCACCCGATCACCCTGCCCAAATGGGGCATCGAAATGTCGGAAGGTACCGTCGCTACCTGGCATCTGGCGGTCGGTGCCAGCGCCGAGAAGGGCACGGAGCTGGTCGATATCGAAACCGAAAAGATCGTCAATACGCTGGACCTGGAGGTTGGCGGCACCTTGCGCCGGCAATTGGCCCAGCCGGGCGATGTGCTGCCGGTCGGCGCGCTGATCGCCGTTCTGGCCGATGCGTCGGTGCCGGACAGTGCCATTGATGCGTTCGTGGCCGGGTACAAGCCCATTGATGTGTCGTTTGAGCCGAAGGAGGAGGGGTCGGTCGCTTCCCAAAGCTCTCCCCGTCATCCCGGCGAAAGCCGGGATGACGAAGGTGGGCGGGGGGAGGCGGCAAAGAGCAGCGTCCCCGTTTCTCCCCCCCTCGACCCCGCCATCCTGGCCGCCCGCAACGAGGCGGCGCATGCCAGCCCCTTGGCGCGGCGGCTGGCCAACAAGCTGGGGATCGATCTGTCCAGCCTGACCGGCACGGGGCAGAAGGGGCGGATCAGTCAGGAGGATGTGGAGAAGGCTGCCGCCGCGCGCGGCACCGTTGCCCCGGTCCCCCCTGCACCGGAACCAGTGCCCACCGGCCCCGAACCCCATGCCAGCCCCATCGCGGAGAAAATCGCGCGCAAGCTGGGCATGACATTGCATGGCATCAAGGGTACGGGCGCGCGTGGTCGCGTGTCGCTTGCCGATGTACAGGCGGCAGCCAAGGCGCGCGGCCTGATATCCGAACCGGCCCAGGTCGCCACCCCCTCCCCCGCCGCCGGGCCGGCAGCGCGCAAGCTGGCGGGGGATCTGGGGGTGGACCTGTCCACCGTGACACCCACGGGGCCGAAGGGGCATGCCACGAAGCAGGATGTGCGCGACGCCGCCGACCGGGCCACGGTGCCGACGGCGGAGGTTCCCGCCTATGATCTGCTGCCCGTCACCGGCATGCGCCGGGCCATTGCCACAGCCCTGGTCAATGCCAAGCAGAATATCCCGCATTTCTATCTGACCTCCGACGTGACCGTCGATGCGCTGCTGTCCTTCCGCGAACAGTTGAATGCACGCGCCAGCAGCCCGCGCAAACTGTCGGTTAATGATCTGCTGATCAAGGCGGCGGCGCTGGCCCTGATGGAGGTACCGGATGTCAATGTGCATTGGGCGGACGATGGGATCAGGCGGTTCCGATCCGCCGACATCTCCGTCGCCGTGGCGGTCGACGGCGGGCTGCTGACGCCCGTGGTGCGGGGGGCTGACAGGCTTGACCCCTGGGCCATCGGGGCCAGGGCCGCCGATCTGGCCGACCGGGCGCGCAAGCGCACCTTGGCCAAGGAGGATATCAGCGGCGGCAGCTTCACCATCTCCAACCTGGGCATGTTCGGCATCCGCCAGTTCCAGGCCATCATCAACCCGCCGCAGGGCGCCATCCTGGCCGTCGGCACCACAAGGCGGGAAGCACGGGAGACGGCGGAGGGCGGGGTGGCATTCGCCTCCGTGATGAGCCTGACCCTGTCCTGTGACCACCGCGCCGTCGATGGCGCGCTGGGGGCAAAGTTCCTGGCAGCATTGGGCCGGCGGCTGGAAGACCCGATCGGATTGGTGCTGTAGATAAAAAATGGGCGCTGTCGCGTGCCACGACAGCGCCCAAGGCCTTGAGGAGAGAAGTAAGAGGATCAGTAGGTGAAGCGGGCGACAGCCGTGATACGACGGTCGTTCATGTACCAGCCGCGCGGCACCTTGACATTCTCACCATCCGGGCCGGTCACCACCGCCGAGGTCTTGGTGACCTGGTTCAGCAGGTTGGCACCCTGAACACCCAGCTTGAAATTGTCATTGAAGCTGTAGAAGAACGACGCATCCCACTGACCACCCGATTCATTGATGATCGGGTCATAGGGGAAGATCACGTCGCGGATCGTCAGTACGAAGTCCGAACGCCAGGAATAGGAGATACGGGCGGAAATCGGGCCGTAATCCCAGAAGGGCGTGATGTTGAACTGATGCTTCGACAGGCCCTGCAACGGCAGCTTGGTCATGTCCACCGTCGTCACACGGCCGGCACCCACATCCGGGTCGGTTTCAGACAGGGTGCTTTGCGGCACGCCCTTGCTGTCGACATAGGTATAGTTGGCCTGCAGACCGATGCCCGACAGGAAGCTGGGCAGGAAATCGTACGTCTGCTGATACGCGATTTCGAAGCCCTTGATCTTGCCGTCTTCGTCGGCATTCACCGGCGTCGTGACGATGCTGTCGAAGGTGACGCCATTGTTGGTCAGCGGGTACCGGACCGTGCTGTTGGTCAACACGCCCTTCAGGCGCTTGTAGAACAGCGAACCCGTCAACTGACCGACATTGGAGAAGTACCATTCCGCCGTCAGGTCATAATTGTCGGCGGTGGTGGGGCGCAGATACGGGTTGCCGGCGTTGAACTCACCCTGCAGGCGGTAGCTGCCGACAATGGCGTTGCCATTGGCATCGACATTCTGAACCGTATTCAGGTTGACGTTGAAGAAGTTACGCGTCAGGCCGGTAGAAGGCGGCGCCACGCCCTTGAAATAGGACGCACGGAACTGCACCCCGTCATCGACGGTCAGCTTCATGTTCAGGTTGGGCAGCCAGTAATCATAATTGATCTTCACGCTGCTGGGCGTCAGGGCGTTGTTGGTATAGGCCCGCGCCTGGGCCCGGACCGCCGGCGTAAAGGTACAGAAGGCCGGGATGGCCTGACCGCTGGTGGCGGCTTCGGCAATCGCCTGCGTACAGGCGGCATCCGTCGGGAAGGCGGAGCTGGGCGTCGGGAAGGCAAGGAAGCCGTCGGCAGTGCGGTCGGTCGTCGTGTAACGGACACCGACATTACCGCTCAGGTTCCAGCCATTCTTGAAGTCGGTATCGAACTTGGTCAGCAGGTAGCCGGCATTGTTCTCTTCCCGGATCGGGTTGATTTCACCCGGCAGGAAGGGCGTGCCGGCAATGACGCCCGCACGGTTGCCAAGCGCGTTCCAGCCGCCATTGCGCACCACGCCATCGGCACCCGTGACGGTGGGTTCCCATTCGCGGTTGATGGCACCGGCATAGGCGATATAGGCCTGATAATCCTTCACCGAATTGCCGGAATAGAACACGCGGCCCTGACCCAGCAGCGGGTCGGGGAACTTGCCCCGGAAGAATTTCGGATAGGTGAAGTTCTCAAACTGGGTCGGGGCCGTGCCACCGGTGCCGCCGACGACATTGTCCACCGGATCGGTCAGCCAGACCGGGCCATCATTGCCCCACTGTTCCGACAGACGACCCCAGTTATAGGTGGAGAAGCGCGCCGTCTGACGCCGGTCGGCATAGCGGTAACCCGCCTGCACCGACTTGAAGAAGCTGCTATCTTCCATCTTGTAATCGAAGTCGATGCGGGCGGCGTCGGAATTGCCGTCGCTGTCTTCGATATGGTCCATCGCGGAGCGATAGAAGGCATTATACGGATCGGCGAAAGTCGTGTGGCCCGGTCCGAAATAGCTGGGATTATTGGCGGTGCCAATGGCACCGGAGCAGCCCGTCGTATAGTTCTGGGCGGGGCCGGAGCAGACCTGCGGTGCCCGGAATTCAACGGTCGGGTAACCCTTGCCGCCATTCATGTCGATGGCGACATCCTGGTAGCTGGAGGTCCACAGACCATTATCCATGATCCAGGTCTTCGACTTCACATGCTGATAGTCGAAATTGACGCCCAAATTCTCTGTCGCGTCCCAACGGAAATTGAAGCCGTAATCGTCGGTGACCAGCTTTTCATCATGGTCACGGCGGATATTGTTGCTTTGCAACCCGCTGATCGGCACGCGGGCCGAACCGGTATTCTGATCGGCGCGCCAGCCATTGGGGCCGGTGATCACACCGCTTTCGAACATGCCGGAGCTGTCGAATTCCAGCGTGGTGCCGGGCACGCGGCGGCTGTCGCCATTGTTAGCAACGTTGTCGGTGGCGATTTCGACGGCATGTTCGGTCCAGGCCTGACGGCTGTCAGAGCGCAGGAAGGTGAACACGGCCTCCATCGAATTGTCGGGGCTGCGCCACTGCGCGGCGCCGGCATAGCCGTAACGGCGGCGGTCGAATTCCTGCGTGCCGACCACGGCACCGCGCGGGAACAGGACCTGATCGGTGATGGTGGCCGCCGGCTGCCCGTCGGGGTTCTGGACCACGTCGCCGTTGGAATAGAGATTGCGGACGCGGAAGCTGGACAGCTGGAAACGGTCGGCGCGGGTCTTCAGCTGCGAACCCACGGCACTGCCCAGAATGCCGATCTCACCGATCTTGGTATCCCAGCGGTCGGAATAGAGGATGGAGCCTGTGGGCGCCGTCTTCTTCACGAAATCGCCATAGGACATTTCGGCGGACGCGGCCAGCATGCGCTCGGCGCTGTCGAACGGCTTGCGGGTGCGCAGGTTAACGACGCCGGCGATGCCGCCTTCAATGCGGTCGGCGGTCGGTGACTTGAACACATCCACGCCGCCCATCAGTTCGGACGGCACGTCAGCAAAGCCAAGAGCGCGGCCATTATTGGCGCTGAATGCCTCACGACCGTTAAATTCGGACCGGACATAGGTCAGGCCGCGCACCACCACGCCGGAACCTTCGACCGAGAAATGGTCAGGGTCCACGCCGGCGGCGAAACGGTTGATGGACACGCCGGGGATACGCTGCAGGGCTTCGGTTACCGACCGGTCGGGCAGCGCGCCGATATCTTCGGCAGTTACGCTGTCGACGATGCTGTCGGCGTTCTGCTTGATCTCCTGCGCGCTTTGCAGCGACTTGCGGAAGCCGGTGACGATGATCTCTTCCAGAGAACCATCAGCAGCAGGCGTCGCGGCCTGGGCTACCAGAACAGCGCTGTCATTTCCGGTCACGGAAGAAGCGACTGGTGCCGGGGTCTGCCCACCTACGGGCGTATCATTTTGATTCTGCTGGGCTTGTGCCGGCAGGACCGTCGCGATGGCGCACAGCGCCGCGATGGAAACCCCACCTTGCAGCGTCCGGCCAAAGACGTGACGCCGCCGCAACCCCTTCCGGGGGCGATCCATAACACCCATCCCCATTCCTCCCATGTTAGCGCTAGCATTTTTGGATTTGCGCTTTGAACAAGAATAATTGGTAGTCAGGACCCGACCCAACGTCAAGGGTTCTTATGTTAGGGCTAACAAAAAAGTGTTTGCTGTTATTGCGGCGCAGCAAAACTACTTTCGCGGCGCACACACATTGACGCCCTACAGACGTGAGCGTTAACATTCACAGTAATGGGAGGAATAATGAAATTATATAATACAAATACGCAATCTCCGGTATCGGTGCTCATTGTCGGCGGCGGTACGGCCGGCTGGATGACGGCGGCAGCGCTGTCAGCGAAGCTGGCGGGGACGGGGGTTTCCATCCGGCTGGTGGAATCGGCGGAGATTGGGACCGTCGGGGTGGGCGAAGCGACCGTTCCCCATATCCGGCATTTCAACGCCAGTCTGGGCTTTGACGAGGCCGACTTCATGTCGCGCACCGAGGCCACGTTCAAACTGGGGATCGAGTTCCGGGACTGGGGCCGCAAGGGCGATGCCTATATCCATCCCTTCGCCGCCTTTGGCCGTGATATTGGCGGCGTGCCGTTCCATCATCACTGGACCCGCGCGCGCCGCGCCGGCCGCGTGCCGGCGGGCGGACTGGATGCCGTATCCCTGCCCATTCAGGCGGCGCGCCTGGGCCGTTTCGGCCACCCCTCGCCCGACCCGAACAGCTTTTTCTCCACCTTCTCCTATGCCTATCAGTTCGATGCCGGCCTTTATGCCGCTTACCTGCGTTCATACGCAGAGGCGCGGGGCGTGGTACGGACAGAGGGCAAGGTGCGCGACGTGTCCGTGAGCGCCGACGGCCATGTTCAGGCCGTGACCATGGAGAATGGGGAACGAATCGAAGCTGATCTGTTCATCGACTGTTCAGGCTTTCGCGGCCTGATCATCGAGGGGGCCTTGAAGACGGGGTATGAGGATTGGACGCATTTCCTGCCCTGTGACCGGGCGGTCGCGGTGCCCTGCGCCAATGATGCCCCCCCTGCCCCCTATACCCGCGCCACGGCCCGCGATGCCGGCTGGATGTGGCGCATCCCGTTGCAGCACCGGGCCGGCAACGGCCATGTCTATTGCAGCGGCTTTATCACTGATGACGCCGCCGAACAGGCGCTGCTGGCCCAACTGGACCACCCGCCACAGGCGACGCCCCGGCGGTTGCGCTTCACGACGGGCAAGCGCAAACGGCAATGGGTGGGTAATGTCGTCGCCATCGGCCTGTCGGCGGGGTTCCTGGAACCGCTGGAAAGCACGTCGATCCACCTGATCCAGTTGGGCATTGGCCGGCTGCTGGACCTGTTCCCCACCAGCCGGGATATGGACCCGCTGGACGCGGTGGAGTTCAACCGGCTGATGGACCTGGAATATGAACGGGTGCGGGATTTCATCATCCTGCATTATGTGGCGACCCAGCGCGACGACACGCCCTTCTGGAACCATTGCCGCACCATGGCCATTCCCGACAGTCTGGCCACCAAGATGGACCTGTTCAAGGAACGCGGCATCGTAACCCTGTACCGCGACGGCATGTTCCTGGAACCCAGCTGGATCGCCGTCTATCTGGGCCAGAACATCCTGCCGGATCAGGTGGACCCGCGCGCCGCCCTGGTGCCCGATGCGGAGATTGACCGGCTGATCGCCATGGAGGCGGAGAATTGCCGCCGGGCGGCGTCCAGCATGCCGGCCCATGGCGAGATCCTGTCCCGGTACAAGGCGCAGGTGCCGGCATGAAGCCGCTGCACGATATTGTCATTGCCGGGGCCGGCATTGCCGGCTGGCTGGCCGCAGCATCCATTGCCCGCAACCATGCGGGGCGCGGCGGGTCGGTGACCATCATCCCCCTGCCCGGCGGCGATGACAGTCTGGACCCGTTCGGACCTGCCGCCCCCCTGCTGCCCGGCGGGGTGGAGGGGCTGTCGGCGCTGCTGGGCGTGACCCCGGCGGACGTGATGCGCGCGGGCGGCGGCGGGTTCAGCCTGGGCACCGCCTTCCAGGGCTGGGAAGGACAGGGATCGGTCAGCTTTCTGCCATTCGGGCAGACGGGCGCGGAACTGCGGGGTGTCCCCTTCCATCATCTGATCTGGCGGGCGCGCGCGGCGGGTGCGCGGGTGCGGATGACGGATTATTCGCTGGCAACCCTGGCCGCACAGGCCGAACGTTTCGCCCTGCCCTCGCCTGATCCGCGTTCCGTCCTGTCCACCCTGGCCCCCGGCGGTTTTGCCGATCTGCGCGGTCTGACGGAGTTGGCCAAGGCCCAGGCGCTGGTCGCCGGTGCCCGCCTGTCCCCGACCCCGCTGTCGCATGTGCGGCGGGATGGGGAGGGAAAGGTCGATGCTCTTATCCTGTCCGATGACAGTGCAGTGCCGGGCGATCTGTTCATTGACGCCACCGGTGCGCGTGCCCTGCTGGCCGACCCTGGCAATGGCTGGCACGATTGGCGGCACTGGCTGGCCTGTGACCGGTTCGCAGTGGAACCGGCGGCGACCGACGGTCCGCCCCCGCCTTATGCGCTGCACAGCGCCGATGCCACCGGCTGGACCCGCCGCATTCCCCTGCGCCGGGGGGCCATTGTGACGCGGCTGGGCAGCGGGCCGGGCCACTTCAGCAGCGGGCGGCGGGACCGGGCCTGGGACGGCAATACAATCTTCCTGGGGGCAGCATCCTGCCTGCTGGACCCCGTCGGCGGTGTGGCGCTTGCCCTGCTGATCGCCGCCATACGCCGCCTGCTGTCACATTATCCCGTCTCCCCCAGCACCGGGCCGGAGGCGGCATCGTTCAACCGGCAGGCGGTGGAAGAGGCGGAGCGGGCGCGCGATTTCCTGATCCTGCGGTACAAGGCCAATGGCCGGACGGGTGAAGCCTTCTGGGACGCGGCCCGCGCCATGGACCTGCCCGACCCGCTGGCCCATAAACTGTCCCTGTACGAAAGCCGGGGACGCATCCCGCTTTATGATGGGGAACTGTTTGACCGGCCCGACTGGATCAATCTGATGGATAATGCCGGTATCCGGGCGCGGCGGTGTGATGTGCAGGCCAATGGGTTGAGCGACGGGGAGATCATGGCCCATCTGGAACGGCTGCGCGGGGTGCTGCTGCGCGCAGCGGGGGAGATGCCACTCCATGCCCAGGCCCTGGCCCAGTTGCTGGGAGGGACCCCATGACGCGCAGCCCCGATCCCATCCGCCAGATCGTCATTGTCGGCGGCGGCACCGCCGGCTGGATGGCCGCCGCCGCCCTGTCGCGCCTGTCGGCCAATGGTGCGACGCGCATCACCCTGGTGGAAAGCGACGAGATTGGCACCGTCGGCGTGGGGGAGGCGACGATCCCCCCCATCCGGCAATTCAACGCCCTGCTGGGCCTGGACGAGAACGAGTTCGTGTCCCAGACCCAGGGCAGCATGAAACTGGGCATTGCGTTTGAAGGCTGGACCACGGCACGCCCCCGTTACCTGCACCCGTTCGGGTCCTTCGGCTTTGATATGGAGGCGGTGAAGTTCCACCAATTCTGGCTGAAGCTGCACGCACAGGGGCTGGCCAGCGGCATTGATGATTACAATCTCTGCGCCACCATGGCGAACAGGGAGAAATTCGCCCGGCCTGTGGCCGACCCTTCGTCGGTCCTGTCCCAGATCACCTACGCCTATCATTTCGATGCCGGGCTTTATGCCGCCTATCTGCGCCGCTATGCGGAGGCGCGGGGGGTGAAACGGGTGGAGGGCAAGGTGGCATCGGTGCCGTTGCGTGCCACGGACGGGTTCATTGAGGCGGTGGTGTTAGCCGATGGGCGGCGGCTGGAGGGTGACCTGTTCATCGATTGCTCGGGCTTTCGCGGCCTGCTGATCGAAGGAGCCTTGAACAGCGGGTACGAAGACTGGACGCACTGGCTGCCCTGCGACCGCGCGCTGGCCGTGCCGTCGGCCACTATCGGCCCGCCCAAACCCTATACCCGCGCCATCGCACGGGACGGCGGCTGGCAATGGCGCATCCCATTGCAGCACCGCACCGGCAATGGCTATGTCTATTGCAGTCAGTTCGTGACCGACGAACAGGCCGCCGACACGCTTCTGTCCAATCTGGAAGGCCCGGCGCTGGCCGATCCCCGCCCACTGCGCTTCACCACGGGGCGGCGGCGCAAGATGTGGAACCGCAATTGCGTGGCGCTGGGGCTGGCGTCGGGGTTCCTGGAACCGCTGGAAAGCACCTCGATCCACCTGATCCAGGCCGGCATTTCCAAGCTGCTGGCCCTGTTCCCGGACCGGTCCTTCAACCCGGCCAATGAGGATGCCTATAACCGGCTGTCCGCGATGCAGTTCGAACAGGTACGGGATTTCATCATCCTGCACTATGTCGCCAACGACCGCCCCGAACCCTTCTGGCAACGCGCGGCGGCGATGGATATCCCCGACAGCCTGCGGCAGAAGATCGACCTGTTCCGCGCCTGTGGCCGGCTGTTCCGGTTTGAGGATGAGCTGTTCAGCGATAATAGCTGGGTCGCCGTCCTGCTGGGCCAGGGGGTGATCCCCGAACGCTGGGACCCGCTGGTTGACACCATTGATCCCGGCCTTGTCCGCCATAATCTGGACCGTCTGCGCGCCGTCTTTGCCCGCGCCGCCGACGCCATGCCGGGCCATGGCGACTTCCTGGCCCGCATGATCAAGGGTCATGGGACATGACGCTTGATCGTTTTACGTTCCCTCAAGCGCCGGGCGGCGGCATCCGCCGCCTTGGCTTACGCGACCATGGGGTCGCGGGCCGGCGGTCGCCGGCCTTTAAGGGCCATGTTCCATGCCCCTTAACTTATACCCCCGCGAGGAAGCCATGAGCAGCGACCGCCGTATCCGCCGCATCACCATCGTTGGCGGCGGCACCGCCGGGTGGATGAGTGCCGCCACCTTCGCCCGTATCCTGGGGCCCGATTATGCCGAGATCACGCTGGTCGAAAGCGATGAGATCGGGATCGTCGGCGTGGGCGAGGCGACGATCCCGCAGATGGCGACCTTCAACCGCATGCTGGGCATCGATGAGGATGAGTTCCTGCGCGCCACCAAGGGCAGTTTCAAGCTGGGCATCCAATTCGTGGATTGGGGCCGCAAAGGTCATACCTATTTCCACCCGTTCGGCCATATCGGCCTGCATATGGAAGGCGTGTCCTTTCACGCCTACTGGCTGCGCCTGAAACAGGCGGGGCTGGTGGACCGGATCGAGGATTGGTCCTTGCAGGCCGTGGCCAGCGCGCGCGGCAAGTTCATGCGCGCCATCAATGCCGGCCGCTCGCCTTTGTCGGAAATCGCCTATGCCTTCCATTTCGATGCCGGTCTCTATGCCCGCTATCTGCGCGGCTTTGCCGAGGCGCGGGGCGTGGTGCGGCGGGAGGGCAAGATCGTCCGCGTGCATCAGCATCCCGAAACCGGCTTTGTGCAATCCGTCGAACTGGCTGACGGCACGAAGGTGGAAGGTGACCTGTTCATCGATTGCTCCGGTTTCCGGGGTCTGCTGATCGAAGGCACCTTGAAGGCCGGTTATGCCGACTGGTCCCACCACCTGCCCTGTAACCGGGCCGTCGCGGTCCCATGCGAGGGGACGGAGGCCATGACGCCCTATACCCGCTCCACCGCGCGGGCCGCCGGCTGGCAATGGCGCATCCCGTTGCAGCACCGGATCGGCAACGGCCACGTCTTCTGCTCCGAGTATATGAGCGATGATGAGGCGGTATCGGTCCTGCTCTCCAACCTGGATGGCAAGCCGCTGGCCGACCCGCGCTTTGTACCATTTCAGACGGGGCACCGGCGGAAGATGTGGGACAAGAATGTGGTCGCCATCGGCCTGTCCTCGGGCTTCCTTGAACCGCTGGAATCAACCTCGATCTGGTTGATCCAGTCGGGCCTGTCGCGCCTCATGGCCATGTTCCCGGACCTGGATTTCGACCCCGTCACCCGCGACCGCTATAACCGCATCCTGACCACCGAATATGCCGAAATCCGCGACTTCCTGATCCTGCATTACAAGGCCACCGAACGCGACGACAGCCCCTTCTGGAACTATTGCCGCACCATGCCCGTGCCGGAGCGGTTGCAGGAAAAGATGGATGTCTTCCTGGCCCATGGCCGGACCTTCCGGGAGAATGAAGAGCTGTTCAACGACACCAGCTGGTTCGCTGTCATGCTGGGCCAATTGATGGTGCCGCGTGGGTATGACCCCGTCGCCAATATCCTGAGCCTGGAGGAAACCAAGGCGCGGCTGGCCCATATCAAGGACGCGATCAGCAATTCCGCCGATTACATGCCGACGCATCGGGAGTTCATCCGGCAGCATTGCGGGGCGTGAGGGGGGTTTCATCCTCCTCGGTTTCGCGCTAGAGTTTGACCAGTTTTCTGGTCATGGAGACGACCATGCAAAGCGTGAAGCTGGCGGATGCCAAGGCCCATCTCAGCGAATTGATCGGGCAGGTGGAGGCCGGGGAAACCGTCCACATCACCCGCCACGGCAAGCCAGTGGCGCAACTGGTACCTGTCGCGCGGGAAAGAAAGCCATTGCCGATGGATGAGATACGGGCTCTGACTGCCGATCTTCCGCTACAGGCGGAAGATGGCGGTGAATTTATGCGCCGCATGCGCGACGATGCCAGATATTGATGCTGTATCTGGATACATCCATTCTGGTAACGGTTTTCACGCCAGAGCCGGAAACCCCAAAGGTCCAGAATTGGCTGGAAGCCAGGATGGCAGAGCATCTGGTCATCAGTGACTGGGTGATAACTGAATTCTCGGCCGCGTTATCGTTGAAGCTACGAACGGGGCAAGTGTCGGGAGACCAAAGGGCCCGCGCACTCAACCTGTTCAACCGCGCGGTCGCGGACAACATCAGCATCGCGCCAGTCGTTCAGAAGCATTTCACGTTGGCCACTCGCTTCGCAAATCAGGCCAGCAGTGGACTGCGTGCTGGCGATGCCCTGCATCTCGCCATTGCCGCCGACATTGGTGCCGTCCTCTGTACACGCGATCGCCGGTTGCTGGAAGCCGCCATCGCGCAGGCGGTCCCCGCATTGGCCCCCTGACACACTGCATTTTCGGCACCCCCGCTTAACCACTTGGTAAGGTTTGGCCGCTCTGTTATGGATCGTATACCAAAACAGGGAGCTTCAACCGGACATGAAGTATCTACTGCTGGCCACAGCGGCCCTCAGCTCCACCCTGGCCTTCGCGGCCGAACCGCAATTCGACATGAAGCGCGTATCGGAAGATATCCGCGTCATGTCGGCCGATGATTTCCAGGGCCGCGCGCCCGCCACGGTGGGCGAGACGAAGACCGTCGCCTTCCTGATCGACCGGATGAAGGCCGCGGGGCTTGAGCCCGGTGGCACCATCGGGGCCGATGGCAAGCGCGGCTGGACACAGGATGTGCCGCTGCGCATGTCCGATATCGTGGGCAAGCCCAACCTGTCGCTGACCTATGGCGGCAAGACCCATGCGCTGACCCAGGCCAAGGAAATCGCCGTGCGCGCCGCCCTGACGGGCCAGGACAGCGTGACCCTGAAGGACGCGCCGCTGGTTTTTGTCGGCTATGGCATCAAGGCGCCCGAACGCGGCTGGGACGATTTCAAAGGCCAGGACGTGAAGGGCAAGATCCTGGTCGTCCTGATCAATGACCCGGATTTCGAAGGGCCGGAGGGCAAGTTCGGCGGCAAGGCCATGACCTATTATGGTCGCTGGACCTACAAGTATGAAGAAGCCGCCCGCCAGGGCGCCGCCGGCGTCCTGATCGTGCACGAAACCGCCCCCGCCTCCTATGGCTGGGCCACGGTCGCCAGTTCCAACCCGAACACGATGTTCGACATCGTGCGTGACGATCCCAAGGCCGCCCATACCCCGTTCGAAAGCTGGATCCAGCGCGACGTGGCCGTGGACCTGTTCAAGGCATCGGGCCTGGATTTCGAAAAGCTGCGGGCCGAAGCGCGCAAGGACAGTTTCCAGCCGGTGCCGCTGAAGGCCACCCTGTCGGCGGATTACAAGGTGAAGACGGAAGTCATTACCTCCAAGAACGTGCTGGGCCGGATCACGGGCAGCAAGTACCCGGATGAGACGGTGGTCTATTCCGCACACTGGGACCATATCGGCGTGGGCGAACCCGACGCCAATGGCGACAATATCTTCAACGGTGCCCTTGATAATGCATCGGGCACCGCGACCCTGCTGGAACTGGGCCGCGCCTTCAAGGCGGCGGGTCCGGCCGACCGCTCCGTCCTGTTCCTGGCCGTGACGGCGGAGGAAAAGGGCCTGCTGGGCTCCACCTACTATGCCAGCAGCCCGGTCTATCCGCTGGGCAAGACGGTGGGCGTCATCAATATGGACGGCACCATCGGGCCGGGTCCCGCCAAGGATTTCACCATCTCCGGCACGGCCAAGCTGGGCCTGCTCGACATGCTGATCGAGGAGGGCAAGAAGGTTAGCCGTACCTATACGCCCGATCCGCGCGTGGAGGCCGGTGGCTTCTTCCGCTCCGACCACTTCCCCATGGCCAAGGTCGGCGTGCCCGCCATCTCCTTCGGCGGGGGCATCGATCTGGTGAATGGCGGCGTGGCGGCGGGCAAGGCCTGGCGCGATGCCTATATCAAGGACAAATACCACCAGCCCGACGATGAATGGTCGCCCGACTGGAACATGGACGGTGCCAAGCTGGATATGGGCCTGCTCTACAGCCTGGGCCGCCGTCTGGCCGATGGCCGCGACTGGCCCAACTGGAGCCAGGACAGCGAGTTCCGGGCCGCACGTGACGTGAGTGCGGCGGAACGGAAGTAACCGTTCCCTCTGTGTCACCGTAGCGCGGATTAGCGAAGCGTAATCCGCGGAGCGACGGGGCTGGGACGGGGTCTCCGCGGATTACGGCTTGCGCCTAATCCGCGCTACCTCGCCCCGGCCCCCTCCTGTCAACCCCGTCAAAGCCCTGGACAGTATCGCCCTGTTTCCTCATGATAACGCTAACAATCCGAAAAGGATCGGCGTTCGGGAGGAACAATGCGGTTGGGTCGGTTTGCATCGCTGCTGGCGGTGGGATTGCTGCTGGGGACATCCGGCGTCGGATATGCGGGCGAGGCGCGGTTCGACTGGTTTGAGTATCAGGGATCGGACCCCGCCGATGCCAGGACCCTGGCCGCCAACGAATACCGCAATCCCGTCATTGCCGGCTTCTATCCCGACCCGTCCGTGACGCGGGTGGGCGACGATTATTATCTGGTGAATTCCAGCTTCGGCTGGCTGCCGGGTCTGCCGGTGTTCCATTCCCGCGATCTGGTCAACTGGACCCAGATTGCGAATGCCATCGCCCGGCCCGGTCTGGTGGATTTCGGCCACGGCGGCCTGACGGGCGGGTTGTTCGCGGCGTCGATCAGTTACCATGACGGCCTGTTCTACATCACCAATACGAGCTTCTATAGCGGCGGGAACTTCGTGGTCACGGCCAAGGACCCCAAGGGGCCCTGGTCCGACCCGGTCTGGCTACCCGATCTGCGCAATGGCATCGACCCGTCCCTGTTCTTTGATGATGATGGCCGCGCCTGGATCGTCAATAACGACCTGCCGGAAGGCGACAAGGAAGCCTATGACGGGCACCGCGCCCTGTGGATTCAGGAATTTGACGCCAAAAATCTGAAAACCATCGGCCCGCGCACCATGATCGTCAGCGGTGGTGCCGATATCGCCACCAAACCCGGCTATGTCGAAGGACCGCACCTGTATAAGAAGGACGGGCTTTATTACCTGACCGCAGCGGAGGGCGGGACCGGCACCAGCCATGCCCAGATGATCTGGCGCGCCCCCGCCCCCACCGGCCCTTACACGCCCGGCCCGACCAACCCGATCCTGACGCAGCGCGACCTGGACCCTGAACGCCCCAACCCGATTGAGGCGGCGGGCCATGCCGATCTGATCGAGACGCAGACGGGCGAATGGTGGGCCGTGTTCCTGGCTGTGCGCCCCTATGCGGGCGGGGAGATGTTCAATACCGGGCGGGAGACGTTCCTGCTGCCCGTGCGCTGGGTAGATGGCTGGCCGCGCATCCTGGACCCCGGAACGGCCATCCCGCGTGTCGGGATCAGGCCCGCCCTGCCGGCACAGCCGCCCGCCGCCATTCCCACCGCCGGCCCGTTCACCGTGCGGGACGAGTTCGACGGCACGGCCCTGCCGCTTTACTGGATGACGCCGCGCAGGCTGGAGGGCGGCTGGTGGCGGCTGTCGGGCGGATCGCTGCACCTGACCCCGCAAGCCGTCACCCTGTCCGATCGCGCCAGCCCCAGCCTGTGGGCCCGCCGGCAGCAGCATCGGGATGCCAGCTTCACCACCGAACTGTCCTTCAACCCCGATCAGCCGGGGCAGCGGGCGGGTCTTGCCGTCATCCAGAATGATGAATATTGGTTCCGCTTCACCGCAGAGAGGCTGGATGGCGTGCGCACCCTGATTGTCGCCGTCCGCGCCGGGGACGCTGACCCCAAACAAGGCCGCATCCTGGCGCGTCAGCCCGTGCCCGGCGACAGTCCCCTACGCCTGCGCGTCACGGCGCGCGGCGGTGCCTATGATTTCGCGGTCGGCACGGGCACGGAAGGGTGGAAGACCATCCTGAAGGATGCCGACGGCACCATCCTGTCCACCGCCACCGCCCGTGGCTTTATGGGCGTGATGGTGGGGCCTTATGCGGAGGGTGACAGATAAACGTAGGTCAGGTCGGGGCAGTAGCCCCGCCCTGACAGTATCGGATCAAAGGCCTTTTCTGTCAGGGCTCGCGCGTCGCGCTCGACCTGACCTACGGCCCACAATCAAGAACCATACAAGCAGGAGGAAACATGCGTGGATTGACGACGGCCCTGGCCCTGACCACGGCCCTGTTCACGGCACCCTTGGCCCTGGCCGCCGATACGGCACGGTTCAACTGGCTGGATTATCAGGGGGCGGACCCGTCCGATGCCGTGGTGAAGGCCAAACCGGGTGAATATCGCAATCCCATCCTGACCGGTTATTACCCCGACCCGTCCATCACGCGGGTGGGCGATGACTATTATCTGGTGAACTCCACCTTCAGCTGGTTTCCCGGCATCCCGATCTTCCATTCCCGCGATCTGGTCAACTGGACCCAGATCGGCAATGCCATCGACCGGCCGGATCAGCTGGATTTCAAGGCCCTGGGCCTGTCGCGCGGGGTGTTTGCACCCGCCATCGATTACCATGACGGCACCTTCTACATCCTGAACACCTGTGTTGATTGCGGTGGCAATTTCATCATCACCGCCAAGGACCCCAAGGGCCCCTGGTCCAACCCGATCTGGCTGCCCGACCTGGAGGGCGGGATCGACCCGTCGATCTATTTCGAAGGGGACCGCGCCTGGATCGTCAATAATGGTCCACCGGAGGGCGAGCCGCTGTATCAGGGTCACCGCGCCATTTGGGTGCAGGAACTGGACCTGAAGAGCATGAAGACCATCGGCCCGCGCAAGGTGCTGGTGAATGGCGGGGTCGATATCTCCAAAAAGCCGATCTGGATCGAAGGACCGCATATCTTCAAGAAGGATGGCTATTACTATCTGATCTGCGCCGAGGGCGGGACGGCCATCAACCATTCGCAGGTGGTTCTGCGGGGCCCCGGACCCATGGGCCCCTTCACGCCCAATCCGGCAAACCCGATCCTGACGCAGCGGGACCTGGACCCCGCCCGGCCCTTCTCCGTCACCTCTGCCGGGCATGCCGATTTCGTGGTGACGCCGAAGGGCGAATGGTGGGCCAGCTTCCTGGCCATCCGCCCCTATGGTGATGATCTGTACAATACCGGGCGGGAGACCTTCCTGATGCCGGTACGCTGGGTCGATGGCTGGCCGCGCATCACCGAACCGGGGCAGGCCATTCCCCTGACCCATGCCAAGCCCGACCTGCCGGCCCAGCCCGACGCGAAGGTGCCCACCACCGGTGCCTTCCAGGTTCGGGACGAGTTTGAGGGCGACCGGCTGCCCCCCTACTGGATGATGGCGCGCAACCCGAAGGGCGACTGGTATCGCCTGTCCGATGGGGCGCTGACCCTGAAATTGCAACCAGTGGGCCTGTCTGACCATGGCAACCCCGCCTTCTGGGCACGCCGTCAGCAGCATCACAATGCGACCATCATCACCGACATGGTCTTCACCCCCGATCAGGCGGGCGAACGCGCCGGTCTGGCGGCGGTGCAGAGCGATGAAAGCTGGATACGCTTCACCATTGAGAAAGAAGGCGGGCAATTGGTGGCCCGCGTTGCGGCCCGCGCCGGCAAGGAGATGCCCACCGATGGCACCGTGCTGGGCAGCGTGCCGGTGAAGGAAGCCGCCTCCTACCGCCTGCGCATCACGGCGCGCGGCGGGGAATATGATTTCGACGTGGCCGGTGCCGGGGCCGACTGGCAACCCGTGGTGAAGGGGGCCGATGGCACCATCCTGTCCACGAAGAAGGCGGGCGGCTTCATCGGCGTCATGGTCGGGCTGTTCGCACAAGGGCCGGGCGAGGGGAAGTGATCATGAAGGCTTACGCTTTCCTTCTTTCCTCCCTTCTGGCCCTGCCCGCCCTGGCACAGGAGGCACCGGTCAGCCCCATCCGGCTGAACCAGTCGGGCCTGCTGACCAATGCTCCAAAGATCGCGATCCTGCCCGATGCGGCGGCAAAGCCCGTGGCCTGGACCCTGCGCGATGCCGGTGGGCAGGTGGTGGCCAGCGGCAGCAGCATCGTCACCGGCGATGATGCCTCCTCGGGCCAGCACCTGCATCGCATCGACCTTTCCGCCGTTACGGCCACGGGCGATGGTTTCACGCTGGTCGCCGGCAATGTCAGCAGCCGGCCCTTCGGCATCGGGGCCGGTCCCTATGCCGCGCTGAAACGCGACGCGCTCGCCTATTTCTACCATAACCGCGCCGGCACCCCCATTGAGGCGCGGCTTGTGGGCGAACGGTGGGCGCGGCCCGCCGGCCACCCGAAGGAGATCGCCCCCTGTTTCGGGGGCAAGGACAATGCCGGCAATCTCTGGCCCGCCTGCCCGCACAGCCTGAATGTCACCGGCGGCTGGTATGATGCCGGCGACCATGGCAAGTATGTGGTGAATGGCGGCATCTCCGTCTGGACCCTGCTGAACCTTTACGAACGTCAGGCGCTGAAGGGCAAGGCAGCCGCCTTCCCCGATGGCAGTGCCGCCATCCCAGAAGCGGGCAACGGCGTCAATGATCTGCTGGATGAGGCGCGCTGGCAGATGGAGTTCATGCTGTCCATGCAGGTGCCGGACGGCACGCGCATGCCCCTGCCGCTGGGTCCGCAGGATGGCAAGGGCCGGTTGAGCTTCACGCCCGATATCGACGTCTCCGGCATGGCCCATCACAAGGTGGCGGATGAACGCTGGACGAAACTGCCCCTGCCCCCGCATCTGGACCCCGAGCGCCGTTTTCTCTACCCACCCAGCACGGCGGCAACCCTGAACCTGGCTGCCACAGCGGCACAGGCGGCACGCATCTGGAAGAATATCGATCCGGCCTTTGCCGACCGTTGCCTGAAGGCGGCGTTGCGGGCCTGGCGGGCGGCATTGCGCGTGCCCAACGCGCTCGCCATCGGTGATTTCAACGGCAGCGGTGGTTATGGCGATAGTGAGGTCTCGGACGAATTCTTCTGGGCGTCCGCCGAACTGCTTGCCACCACGCGGCAGCCGCTGCTGGTCGATGCCGTGACCAAAGCACAGTTCTTCAACCGCGACACCATCCCCGAACCGTCCTGGGGTCAGGTCGGTTCGCTTGGGTGGCTGACTCTGGCGCTCCATCCAGAGGTGCTGCCAGAGGCCGACACCGCCCGCATCCGCAGCGCCATCGTGAAAAGTGCCGATGCTTACGTGAAAGAAGCGGGCGACAGCGGCTACCGTCAACCCCTGTCGCCCAAGGGCTATGGCTGGGGGTCAAACTCCGGCCTGATGAACCGGGCCATCGTGCTGGCCTATGCTCATGATGCGACGGGGGAGGCCAGGTACCGCGATACGGTCGTGGATGTGGCCGACTATCTTCTGGGCCGCAACCCGCTGGACATGTCCTATGTCACGGGCTACGGCCCGCGCGCCATGCAGCACCCGCATCATCGCTTCTGGGCCAATGTTTTGGACCCCAAACTGCCGCCTCCGCCGCCGGGCGTGGTGTCGGGCGGGCCGAATATCACCAGCCTGGGGAAGCAGGCGCGAGAGCGGATCGGCGATTGCGCGCCGCAGACCTGCTGGAAGGATGATATCGACCTGTTTACGGTGAACGAGGTCACCATCAACTGGAACGCACCGCTGGTCTGGCTGGCGGCGTGGCTGGATGAGGGGCGGTAGGGGGCGACCGCCAACCATCGCCCTTATCCGTCATTCGTCGCACCCCGGCCCCATCGACCACACACAAGCGCCAAGATCTTCCATCACTCTGATGGAGGAACCCGATGTCCCTGGTCGCGACGATCCCTGAAACCGCCCGCCCCGATCCAGCCCGCGCCAAGCGCTGGTTGGGGCGGGCGGGTTTGCTTTGGCTACTGGTGGCCCTTGCCGGGCAGATGATCTTTGCCCTGTATGTCATGGCCAGCCATGGGCGGGAATGGCTGACGGGTCAGGGCGTGCGGGGCCGGCCCGTGGAGGGGCTGGTTCCGGGTGACGTCCTTGGCAATGCGCTTTATGCCCTGCATATGCTGTTCGCTGTGGTGATCATTGTCGGCGGGGCGTTGCAGCTTTTGCCCGCGCTACGCCGCCACCGGCCTGCCTTTCATCGCTGGACGGGCCGCACCTACATGATCGCCGCCACTATCCTGTCGCTGGGTGGGATCGGGTTGATCCTGCTGCGCGGCACGGTCGGCAGCACGTTGATGCATGTGGGGACCTGCCTGAATGGCGTGGTCATCCTGATCTGTGCCGGCATGGCCTGGATGCTGGCGCGGCAGCGGCGGTTCGATGCCCATCGCCGCTGGGCGCTGCGCCTGTTTCTGGCGGTCAGCGGGGTCTGGTTCTTCCGGGTCATGTTCATGCTGTGGATGCTGATCTTCCAAGCGCCGGTCGGCTTCGACCCCAAAACCTTTACCGGCCCCCTGCCGGAGACGCTGTCCTTCGCCCAATATTTGCTGCCGCTGGCGGTTCTGCAGCTCTATTTCCACGCCATGGACCGGGGTGGGTCGGCGCTGCGCTGGGCTGCGGCGGGGCTGCTGTCCATACTGGCGCTGCTCACCGCCTTTGGTATCTTTGGTGCCGTCATGGGCATGTGGCTGCCCCGGCTGTAAGCAAGGACCCAGGGATGGACACGGTTGCGGGCAGCATCGGGCAGCGTCTTCTGGCCGTTATCCATTGGCGGCGGTGGCGGGCGGCGTTGGTGCTGGCGGGCATCTTCTCCCTTCTGCTGCTGCCGGCCTGGGAAAACCATGTCTGGGTCCTGCTGCTGCGGATGTTTGTTGTCTGCCTGATGTGCGTGCTGGCCTTTGGCTTCTGGGAACAGTTTCCCCGCCGCCTGCCCCGCTGGATCGCGCGCTGGGTAGTGCAGGTGGGGGCGGTGGCCCTGACCGTGCCGCCCACCATGGTCACGCTCTATATCCTGACCGGGCCGGAGGTGGGCCCGGCCCTGTGGCAGGATAAGCCGCGCCTGCAATCGCTGTTCATCATGATTGTGCTGGGCCTGCTGATCGGGCCATGGGTGGCGCTTGGCGCGCTGGTGCGGCAACGCGAGGCCATGGCCCGCCATCAGGCCCTGTCCTTTGCCCTGGAGCGCAGCGAGCTGGAGCGCCGAGCCACCGACGCGCGTCTGGCCCTGATGCAAGCGCAGGTGCAGCCGCATTTCCTGTTCAACACGCTGGCCAATGTCCGGGCCCTGGTGGAGACAGGGTCGCCGCAGGCCCTGCCGGTGCTGGACAGCCTGATCGCCTATCTGCGCGCCGCCGTGCCGCGCCTGAACGCGGCCATGGGGACGCTGGGGGATGAGATGGGGCTGGTCCGCGCCTATCTGGACATCATGGCCATGCGCATGCCCGACCGCCTGTCCTTCCGCATCAATCTGGAGCCGGGGACCGACGCCCTGCCCTGCCCGCCCATGGCTGTCCTGACCCTGGTGGAAAATGCCGTTCGCCATGGCATTGACCCGGCCGAAGATGGCGGCACCATCGACATTACCGCAAGCCTGCGCGGCGGTGTCCTGCATATCACGGTCAGTGACAGCGGCCTGGGCCTGGGTTCCGCCGGTACCGGCGGGCTGGGCACCGGGCTTTCCACCCTGCGTCAGCGTCTGGCACTCTGCTTTGGTCCCACCGCCACCCTGTCCCTGACGGAACGGGCGGGCGGTGGCGTGGTGGCAACCCTGTCCTGGCCCGTGCGGGAGGCGACGGCATGAGCGGACCCACGGCCCTGGTCGCCGAAGATGAACCCCTGCTGCGCGACACCCTGATCCGGCAGCTTTCTGCCGCGTGGCCTGCCCTGACAGTGGTGGCGGAGGCGCGCAACGGGCGCCAGGCCGTGGAACTGTTCGAACGGCACCGGCCCGATATCTGTTTCCTGGACGTGCATATGCCCGGAATGTCGGGGGTGGAGGCGGCGCAGGCCATCGGGCGGCGGGCGCATCTGGTCTTCGTCACCGCCTTTGACCAGTATGCGGTGGAGGCGTTCGCGCAAGGGGCGCTGGATTATCTGGTGAAACCGGTAGAGGCGGCGCGACTGGCCGACACGGTGGCGCGGCTTCAGGAACGGCTGCGCGCGGCACAGCCGGCGGTGATGCCAGACGATCTGCTGGCAAGGCTGGCGGCACAGCTGCGCCCTGCCATCAACGCCGCCCCGCGCCTGACCTGGCTGCGCGCCTCGGTCGGGTCCGTCGTGCGCCTGATCGCCGTGGAGGATGTGGATTTCCTGCTGGCCGGGGACAAATACACCCATGTCGGCTGGCGCGGCGAGGGCGGCAGCGCGCAGGAAGCCATCATCCGCACCCCCATCAAGGAGCTGGCCGAACAGTTGGACCCCGACCGGTTCGCCCAGGTCCATCGCAGCGCCATCGTCAACCTGCGGTCCATCAGCCATGTGGTGCGCGGGGAGAATGAGACGGCCACCATCCACCTGAAAACCCGCGCCGACACCATTCCCGTCAGCCGTGCGTGGCTGCACCTGTTCCGGCAGATGTGAGGGGTTGCTCCCCTCGTAGGTCAGGTCGAGCCAAGGGCGAGCCCTGACAGACAAGGATTGAAAGCCTTCGCTGTCAGGGCGAGGCTTATGCCTCGGCCTGACCTACTGTGAAATCCAGGCGTCGATACGCTGTTCCAGCATGACCATGGGCAGCGGCCCGTCATTCAGGATCAGGGCGTGGAACTGCCGCACGTCGAACTTCGGACCTAAGGCGGCTTCCGCCTTCTGACGAAGGTTCAGGATGGTCAGCTGCCCGATCTTGTACCCCAGCGCCTGACCGGGCCAGGCGATGTAACGGTCGGTCTCGCTCTGTATGTTCTTTTCGGCCAAGGCGCTGTTGTCGCGCAGGCAGCTTGCCGCCTCTTCCCGGCCCATGCCCTTCCAATGGATACCGACATCCATGACCAGCCGGCAGGCCCGCCACATCTCCATCGACAGCTTGCCGAACTGTTCATAGGGCGTGGTGTAGATGCCCATCTCCTCCGCCAGCTTTTCGGTGTAAAGCGCCCAGCCCTCCACATAGGCGGTCGTATCCTCCTGCCGGCGGAACTGCGGCACGTCGGTCAGTTCCTGTGACAAGGCGATCTGCAGATGGTGGCCGGGCACGCCTTCATGCGCCACCAGGGCCGGCAGCTCATAGAGCGGGCGCATGGACAGGTGCGAGGTGTTGATCATCAGCCCGCCGGCAATGCCCTGTTCCGGGCTGCCGGGGAAGTAACGGCCCGTGGTGTAGCCTTCCTCAATCTCCGCCGGCACGGGGCGCACGCCATAGGGCAGGCGCGGCAGCAGGCTGAAATAACCCGGCAGCTGATCATCGATGCGCTTGGCGATGCGGCTGGATTTCTCCAGCAGCTCCTCGCGCGACTTGGCATAAAACTGCGGGTCGGTGCGCAGGAAGGTGAGGAAGGCCTTGAAATCCCCCTGGAACCCCGTTTGCTTGATGATGCTGTCCATCTCCGCCCGGATGCGGGCGATCTCCGTCTGGCCCAGGGCGAAGACCTGATCCGGGGTCATGGTCGTCGTCGTTTCCCGCTTCACGCGGTAGGCGTACCAAGCCTTGCCGTTGGGCAGGTTGGAGGCACCGATCACCGGCTTCGTCTTCGGCAGATAGTCCTTTTCAAAGAAGGTCGCCAACGCCTGTTCGGCGGGGCGCACGCGGTCGCGCAGAATATCCTGCCCGCGCTTCAACAACGCGTCGCGGTCGGCCTGCGGCACTGTCGGCGGCAGCGCCTTCAGCGGGGCCAGCAGCGGATGCCCGTCCAGCGGCATGGCGGCCAGGGTGCGGGTCATGGCGACCGCCCCTTCCGCGATCAGGCGCGGCTGGGTGAAACCGGTCTTCAATCCCCGGCGCATATTGGCGGTTTCAGTGGCGTAGAAGTCTGGCAGCGACGACAGCCGGACCAGATAGGCCTCCGCCTCCGCCACATTCTTCAGGCGCATGGCGCCTGCCACATAGCCCGGAACGGAGAAGAAGCCGCTGTCATTGTTGAACGGCATGCGTTCCTCATCGAACGCCACGCCCTCCAGATCCAAGGCCACCCGCCGCGACAGCAGCGTGTAGTTCAGCGCATCCTGTCCCGTCAGCCCCGCCCCCGGAATGGCGGCCAGCCGGTCGCGGAACGACGCCAGCGCCTTGGCACGATCCGCCACCGCCTTGGGGCTGTTGTCGGGCCAGCGTTTGGCGGCATTCATGTCCCCGCGCTGACTGGCCCCGATGGGGTCATTGACCTCCAGATAACGGTCATAATCCGCCAGCACGGTCTTCAGGTCATCAACCGGTGCGGCCTGCACCGATCCGGTCAGCAGCAACAGGCCCAGACCGGCAGCAGCCAGCAGGCGGGGACGCAAAAGCGGTGTGCGCATGGATCGGGTCCTTGTTGTTGATTGATGGTAAACAGGCCCGACTACGGTGCCGGGTCTATAGGCAAGAGCGGCAATAAGTATCCGTCCATCGATACTTGTTCACCGCCCATGAGCCCAAAAAGTACCATTAAACGGATATGTTAGCCCTCACCCGAACGGCTTATCGATCGATGGCGACGGTTCGGTGAACCAGGCGGCACCGTCCTCCGTGATGTACATATGGTCTTCCAGGCGGATGCCGAAGGCGCCGGGCATGACGATCATCGGTTCGTTGGAAAAGCACATGCCGGGGGCCAGGATGGTCTTGTCGCCGCGCACCAGATAGGGGCCTTCATGGATTTGCAGGCCGATACCGTGCCCCGTGCGGTGGGGCAGACCCGGCAGCTTGTAATCGGGACCCAGGCCGTATCGTTCCAGGACGGCGCGGGCGGCATAATCCACGCTTTCGCAGGTCTGGCCGGGGCGGGCGGCGGCGAAGGCTGCCGCCTGGGCTTCATGCTCAATGGCCCAGATGCGGCGCTGTTCGGCGCTGGGTTCGCCAAACACATAGGTGCGGGTAATGTCGGAATGGTAACCGTCGATCTGACAACCCGTATCGATCAGGACGATATCGCCCTCTGCCAACTCCTGATCACCCGGAATGCCATGGGGGAAAGAACTGGCGACCCCGAACTGTACCGCGCAGAAGGTGGAGCCATTATCGGCCCCGACCGCCCGGTGCGCCTGATCGATGAAGCGCTTCACGGCACTGGCGCGGATGCCGGGGTGCAGGATGGACGCCGCCCGGCGGTGAATATCCAGGGTCAGGCCCTTGGCATAGGATAGCAGCGCCAGTTCGGTGGCGGATTTGCGGGCGCGGCAGCCATCGACAACGGGGGTGGCGTCCACCACCTTCAGCGCGGGCGTGATGGCGCGGAGATTGCTGAACAGCAGGAACGGGGCCGCCGGGTCCAGGGCCAGCGTCCCGTACCCTGCCACCGCACTGGCCAGCAGTTCGGCGGGGCTTTCATCCTCCTCCCACAACAGGATGTCGGCATCGACGGCCAGCACCTCTTTCAGGGAGCCCAGTTCAAAGGCGGGGCAGATCATGGACGGGCGGCGGCCCCGGCGCAGCAGCAGCGCCACCAGCCGTTCCGTGGCCCCCCAGGGCACGCCCGTGAAGTAACGCAGGCTGGCCCCCGCCGTGATCAGCAGGGTGCCGGCCCCCATCTCCTCCATAAGGCGCAGGGCCCTTTCGATGCGGGCGGCATGTTCGGCCGGCTGGATGGCGGGCGGGCGCTGACCCGACCGGTCGATGGTGGCAAGGCTGGCCAGTTCGGCCTCAGCCGTTGATCCCCCGATGCTCATTCTTCTTGTCACTCCCTGTTACGGGGCGGGGTGTCCAGCCCCGCCGCTCGGTTGGGAACCATACGGCGTCGGCCCGGCCTATACCACCGTGAAGCCGGCCCAGAACGGGTCCTCACGGTCGATCCAGATCGTGTTGAAGCCTGTGGAAACCGCACTGCCCTCAATCGACGGGATGATGGCGGGATGGCCGCCCAGGTCGGTCACCGCCTCCACCCGGCCTGTGAACCGGCTGCCGATATAGCTTTCATGCACAAAGGCGTCGCCGACCTTCAGCCGCCCCTTGGCCGCCAGATGCGCCAGCCGGGCCGAGGTGCCGGTACCGCACGGGCTGCGGTCGATGGCGCGTTCGCCATAGAAGACGGCGTTGCGGCCATCGGCCCCCTGCCCTTTCGGCCCATCGGCCCACAGCACATGTGACACGCCCCGGATACGGGGGTCAACGGGATGCACCGGCTCCACCTTCTCCCGCATCAGGGAGCGAATGCTGCGCGACAGCTCCACAATGCGCGCCGCCCCCAGATCGTCCAGCCCCTTATAGGGACCCTGCGGTTCGATGATGGCGTAGTAATTGCCGCCATAGGAGACATCGACCGACAGGGGACCAAAGCCCGGCACCTCAATCTCCACCCCCCAGGCCGCGACGTAAGAGGGCACGTTGCGGATGCGGACCCAGGTGACGCGCTTGCCCTCTGTCCCATAGGTGATGTCGATGATGCCCGCCGGCACCTCCACCCGCAGCGTCCCCGGTGTGCGCGGGCTGATCAGGCCGTTTTCCAGGCCGAAGGTGATCATGCCGATGGTGCCATGCCCGCACATGGGCAGACAGCCGCTGGTCTCGATGAACAGGATGCCGATATCGGCGTCGGCCTGGGTCGGCGGATAAAGGAACCCGCCCGACATCATGTCGTGCCCGCGCGGTTCAAAGCACAGGCCCGTGCGGATCCAGTCGAACCGTTCCAGGAAATCCTGCCGCCGCTCCGCCATCGACGCGCCCCGCAGCAAGGGTGCCCCACCGGCAACAAGGCGGACCGGGTTGCCGGCGGTGTGACCATCGATGCAGAAGAAGGTGTGGCGCATTTTTTGTTCCGGGATTGGAGTGAGGGCAAAGGGGCCACCCCCTTCGTCATCCCGGCGAAAGCCGGGACCCAGCGTGAGGCGCGGTTAGCGCCGATATGACACTTATCGCGGCAGACGCCGCTCTGCGCTGGGTCCCGGCTTTCGCCGGGATGACGAAGGGGGAGAGGCGCAAACAGCTGACCTTACCTCAAACCGGCCGCGTCGCGGCGGCCTTTTCGACCATGGCGGTGACCTGGGCGCGGCGTGCGCCGGACAGGGGCAGGCGTGGCAGGCGGACGCGTTCGGAACCACGGCCCATGATCTGTTCGGCCAACTTGATCGACTGCACCAGATCATGTTCGGCATCCAGGTGCAGCAGCGGCATGAACCAGCGATAGATGCGCCGTGCCTCCGCGATGTCACCCTGTTGCAGGGCCTTGACCAGGGCCACGGATTCCTGCGGAAAGGCGCTGGTCAGGCCCGACACCCAGCCATGGGCACCCAGGATCATCCCTTCCAGCGCCACATCATCCAGCCCCGCCATCAGCACGAACCGGTCGCCGAATTCATTGATCAGGTCGGTGAAACGGCGCGGGTCGGGCGCGCTTTCCTTGACCGCCACGATATTGGGGATATCGGCCAGCCGGGCCAGAACGCGGGCGGAGATCGACACACGGTAGGCGGGCGGGTTGTTATACAGCATGATGGGCAGGCTGGTCGCGTCCGCCACTGTCTTGAAATGCGTGTACAGCTCTTCTTCCGTGGGCACATAGACCATGGCCGGCAACAGCATCAGGCCATCCACGCCCAACGCTTCGGCATCGCGGGCGAAGGCCACGGCCCGCTTGGTGGTCAGTTCTGACACGCCGGCCACTACCGGCACGCGGCCCCCTACAGCAGTGCGGGCGCGGTGCAGGATGGCGCGCTTCTCCTCCGGCTCCAGGGAGTTATTCTCCCCACAGGTGCCCAGCAGGATCAAGCCATCGACGCCATCGCGGATCAGCGCATCCTGCACCCCCGCAGTAGCGTCATAATCAACGGACAGGTCTTCGGCGAATTGGGTGGTGGCGGCCGGGTACACACCCGTCCAGGTCAGCTTGGCCATGGGTCACTCCTGCATTGCGCTTAAAATCGTATACTATATAATATCGAGATGGAAAAGAGGGGAGTGTGGGGATGCGGTCCTTCCTGGTGGTCGGCGGCGGGATTGTCGGGTACAGCGTGGCGCTGGCGCTGCAGGCGCGGGGCCGGTCGGTGGTGATCGTGGATGATGCGCCGTCGGTGCCCGCCGCCTCCTGGGGCAATGCCGGGCATATCGCGGTGGAGCAGGTGGAGCCGCTGGCCAGCCCCGCCACCCTGCGCGGCGTGCCCAAACGCCTGCTGGCCAAAGATGACGCCCTGTCCCTGCCCCTGCGCGATGTGCGGCATTGGCTGCCCTTTGGCATGCGGCTGGCGGCGGCGGCGCGGCCGGACCGGTTTCGGGCGGGCAAGGCGGCCTTGTCCCCGCTGATCGGCGGGGCCATGGGGGCGTGGGAACGGCTGGTGCAGGGCGTGGGACAGCCCGACCTGTTGATCCAGGATGGGCATTTCGTGATCTGGGATACGCCCGTCAGTGCGGCACGCGGCCTGACGGCCTGGCAGGCGGCGGATACCGGCACCACACGGTTCCGACCGATTGACGCAGACGAGCGGGAGTGGCTGACACGCCTGCTGGGCCGCGCGCCGGCGGGGGCCATCCGCTTTACCGGCAGCGGGCATATTGCCTCGCACGATCTGCTGTTCACCGCCCTGCGCCGGCATTTTGTGGAGCGCGGTGGCGTGATGGTGACAGGCCGGGCCGTGGGGCTGCCTGTAACCGATGGCAAGACCGCCGTAGCCCTGAGCGATGGACGGGTGCTGACGGCAGACGGGGTGGTGGTGGCGGCGGGGGTGGCGTCAAAGCCCCTGCTGGAAGGGATCGGTCACAAGGTGCCGATGATCGCCGAACGGGGGTATCATCTGCATGCCGATGTCGGACACTGGCCCACCGACCTGCCGCCGCTGGTGTTTGAGGATCGGGCGCTGATCGTCACCCGCTTCCGCGACTATCTGCGCGCCTCCAGTTTCGTGGAGTTCAGCCATCCCGACAGCCCGCCCGATCCGGCCAAGTGGGAACGGCTGCGCGGCCGTATCCGCGACCTGGGCCTGCCCTTCCCCCTGCCCGCCCGTGAATGGGTGGGGTGTCGCCCCACCCTGCCCGACTATCTGCCCGCCATTGGCCGGTCGGATCGGGCAGCCAACCTGTTCTACGCCTTCGGGCATCAGCATCTGGGCCTGACGCTTGGCCCCGTTACGGGGGAGCGGATCGCAGCGCTGGTGACGGATCAGGGGCCGGACCTGTCAGCCTTTGATCTGAACCGGTTTGCGGGAACCTGACCTTACGCGGCATCCGGCCCGGACAGCAGTTCCTCATAGAACCCGCGAAGCGCCGTCAGCGCCTCACCCACCGGCAGGCCTGCATCTGCGGCGCTGTCCAGGCCCGGCAGGCCGGCGGACAGGCGGGCATGGATTTCGCGTTCAGCGGCGGCCCGGCGGATGGTGCCTGCCCGTAAGATCCGTTGCGCGACCACCCCCAGCCGCAAGGCCAACTCCTGCCGCCCGAGGGTCAGCGCCAGCAATGCGCCGCGTTCCAGGGCCCAGGGCTGGGCATGGGTATAGTCAACCTTAATCATGATGGTCAGGGCGTCGTGCGCGTGGCGCATCGCCTCCATCACCCGGCCCCGCAGCAGCAGATAGGAGGCAAGGTTGGCCAGCAGCGTCTGATGCATGGTGGGCGGCATCGGTTCGCCAGAGGTCAGAGCCTGCTGCGTCAGTTCGATGGCGCGATCGATCTGGTTGTCGTTGAACTCCGCATCCGCCATCCGCAACAGGGTCAGGTTCCGGGGAAGGCCATGGTGTTCGGCCTGGGTCAATGCACGGGCGAAGTCGGCCCGCGCCTGTTCCATCTCCCCCAACTCCGCCCGCAGCCAGCCCAGAAGCGAGCGGTGACGGACAATATCGGAGGCCACCCCATACCGCTCGGCAATCGCCACCGCCTCCTCCCACAGGGCCAGACAGGCGCGCTGGTCGCCGGTATAGCGGCGGATGAAACCGGCGGACATCAGCCCGTCAATGGCCCAGACCGGCGGTACGTCGTCCCCCCGCAGCGCGGCGACGGCACTGTCCAGCTCCTCGGCGGCGTAACGGGGGCGGTCGGCATGCAGCGGCAGGCGCAGCGGCACCCCCTCCCCATGCAGCAGGAGGCCCAGCATGGCGCGGATGACCGGCGGGGTGTCCGGCCCGCATAAGGACCAGGCCCGAGTCAGGAAATCCGCAATCTCCGCGAATGGGCCGGACTGGTTCCAGTGGCGATAACTGTCAAGCACCAGTTCCTGTCCCGCCAGCACATCCCCGCCACTGAACGCCCAGTTCAACATGGCGCGAATATCGGCGACATCGGCATTCAGACCCGGCGCGTTAAAACCGCTGAGCCAGACTACCTGCATATGCTGACGCAGATGCGCCGACAGCCAGCGGCACAGCAGGGGCCGCAGCCCCTCGCGCGCCACCAGACCCGGATCGCGGGCAATGACATGGTCGCGGATGGTTTCCAGCAGGCGCAACCCTTTCTGCCGCGTCTGGATGGGTCCGGCCACCAGCGACCGCGCCACCAGCCCTGCCACCAGCCCCGGCACCGATGCCGGGGTGAGCGGGGCAGCGCCACAGACCGCCGCCGCCGCCTCCACCGGCCAGGAACCGGCAAAGACCGTCAGCCGGCCCAGCAGCAGGCACTCCTCGGCGCTCAACGCCTCCACGCTCCAGCGCAGCATATGGTGCAGATTGTCATGGCGCGACCCTGCCCCCGCCGGCAGGGGCAGGTCCTGGAACCGACCGGACAACACCCGCTCCACCTCTGTCACCGGGCAATCGCGCATCCAGGCGGCCAGCAGCAGCAGGGCCAGCGGCAACCCGTCCAGGTGCCGGCACAGCCGGGCGAGCGCCGGCATCTGGCCATCGGGCGGCGGGGGCCATCCGGCCCGCCCATGCTCCCGCAGGACCAGACGCACCGCCGGATAGGTGCGGATCGCCACGGCCTTCTCCTCCCCCTCTGGCGGGCATTCCAGGGGACAGAGATGCAGCAGCTGTTCCCCCGTCAGCCCCAGCGGTTCCCGGCTGGTCAGCAGGATGTGCAGGTTCGGGCACTGGCCCAGCAGTTCCTCGGCAAAGCCCGCCACCTCGTCCAGCAGATGTTCGGCATTGTCCAGCAGCAGCAGGGTGGGCCGTTCCGCAAGGGCGCGCAGCACGGCACCCTTCACATCCGGCCCCGTCAGGCGCAGCGACATGGACGCCGCCGTCACAACGGGCAGAAGGTCGGCCTGGGCAACCGGGGCCAGTTCCACATGCACCGCCCGCAGCGCCTGCATCTGCTGGCTGCCGGCCAGGGCCAGACTGGTCTTGCCCACCCCGCCCGGCCCCACGATGGTGACCAACCGCGACCGCGACAGCAGCAGGCGCAGCCGCTCCAGCTCCGCCTCGCGCCCCAGCAGCGTATCGGCAAGCAGCGCGTCTGCGCCCGTCTCCGCCCCCGTCAGGGACAGGGCCAGCCGGTAACCGACGCCGGGGACATTCTGAACGGCAGCATCACCCAGGGCGCGGCGCAGGGCGCGCACCTGTACCCGCAAATTGCCTGGCGTTACCGTCACGCCCGGCCAGACCTGCGCCATCAGGGTGTCGGCGGCCACCGCCTCTCCCCCCGCCGCCGCCAGGACGGCCAGCAGATCGAAGGCCCGGTCACCCAGGGGCACAAGCTCTCCGCCGCGCAGCAGGCGGCGGTGAAGAAGATCAAGGCTAAAGGAAACTGGAAGAGTTGCGGGCATGGTCCAATCGATTTCGTCAATAATCTGAAATAAATAGGGGTGCAGCGTAGAAGCAAAAGCAGATTTTAGGTCTTTTAACACGCCAAAGCGGGTTTCCACCGGAATACTTTCGTGGCTGACCCATCCCGGCAGGGCCAGGGACGGCACCGCATCCAGCACAGAACCGGAGACATCCCATGGGCACGATCATCACCGATGATGGCACGCAGATCTATTACAAGGATTGGGGGGCGGGGCGTCCTGTCGTGTTCAGCCATGGCTGGCCCCTGAATGCCGACAGTTGGGAGAACCAGATGCTGCATCTGGCCAGCAACGGCTTCCGCGCCATCGCCCATGACCGGCGCGGCCATGGCCGGTCCAGCCAGCCCTGGCACGGCCATGACATGGACACCTATGCAGACGATCTGGCGCAGTTGATGGAGGCGCTGGACCTGAAGGACGCCATCCTTGTCGGCTTTTCCACGGGCGGGGGCGAGGTGACACGCTATGTTGCCCGCCATGGCAAGGCGCGGGTGGCCGGCATCGTTCTGGTGGGGGCCGTCCCGCCGCAGATGCTGAAGACCGAGGCCAATCCCGGCGGTCTGCCCATGGAGGTGTTCGACGGCATCCGCGCCGCCAGCCTGGCCGACCGGTCGCAACTGTATAAGGACATCGCGTCCGGCCCGTTCTTCGGCTTTAACCTGCCCGGTGCCAAGCCGTCGCAGGGCATGATCGACAGTTTCTGGATGCAGGGCATGATGGCCAGCCACAAGGCCACCTTTGACTGCATCAAGGCCTTCTCCGAAACCGACTTCACCGAAGACCTGAAGCATTTCACGGGCCTGCGCACCCTGGTCATCCATGGTGACGCCGATCAGGTGGTGCCCATCGACGCCGCCGGCCGCGCCGTGGCCCGTCTGGTGCCGCATGCCGAACTGAAAGTCTATGAAGGCGGCCCGCACGGCGTGACCGACACCCACAAGGACCGCCTGAGCGCTGACCTGCTGGCCTTTGCCAAGGGGTGAGGGATCATTGATGGCGTAGGCGTAGGTCAGGTCGAGGGGCGGCAAGCGCCGAGCCCTGACAGAAAGGCTTTCAATCCAATGCTGTCAGGGCTCGCCTCCGGCTCGACCTGACCTACGTCTTTCTTATCTGCCCTTCCTGCCCCTTGTCTTCCCGGACGAAACCGGGGTTAACTACCCTTTGCCGCGCTGCGGCATTTTCCGTCCCTCGGGCGGGGCCTTTGCGAAAGCGACAGACCCGATGTCATCGACCCCACCCCTTGCCGGCCCCGGTGCAGCCCCGCTGGAAATGGCGGTGGGTGCCTATCGGTTTGACCGGATGCAGGGGCGGTTGATGAGCCGCAGCGGGGCAGCCGTCCCATTAGGCCGCCGGGCGCTGGCCTTGCTGACGGCGCTGGCCGAACAGCCGGGGCAGGAAGTGACGGCGGCACAGTTGCTGGACCGGGTCTGGCCGGGACAGATTGTCGATCCGGCCAATGTCGCGGTGCAGATATCGGGCCTGCGTGCCGCAATCGGCGATACGGACGGCTCCGTCATCCTTACCGTTCATGGCCGTGGCTATCGGCTGGCCGTGCCGGTCCCGGCATCAATCGGCAATATCCCGCATGCCCTGCTGCCCTTGTCGGGGCGGGAGGTAGAGCTGGCGAATGCCGTAAAGCGGCTGCGCCGGGACCGGCTGCTGGTTATCACGGGCCTGTCGGGTACCGGCAAATCCCGTCTGGCCTGTGCCGTTGCCCAGGCCATGGAGGCGGACTACCATGATGGGCGCTGGCTGGTTCCACTGACGGGCGTGATGCTTTCCGATGCCGGGGGGCTGGCTGCGCGTATCGCCGCCGCCCTGGGGCTGGAAGGGGGGATCGCGTCGCTTGCGGGGCGGCAATGCCTGTTGCTGCTGGACGGGGCTGAACTGGTCAGTGGTGGGGCATTGGACCTGATCCGGCGGCTGGTGGAGGATCATGACGGGCTGGCCGTGCTGGTCACGTCCCATATCGGCCATCGCCGGTTGCGGCCCTGGTGCGTGCGCCTGTCGCCGCTGGCCCTGCCGGGCGATGGCGCGGACAGCCCCGCCGCCAGCCTGTTCCTGACCGCCGCCAATGCCGCCGGGATGGAGATTACGCCCAATGCTGAAAACAGTCCGGCCATTGCCAGCATTTGCCGCCATCTGGGCGGCGTGCCGCTGGGCGTGGAAATCGCCGCCCGTGCCGCCAGCCTTCTGGGCTTGAAGGCCACGGCGGAGGCCAGCCGCGACCCGATGCGCGCCCTGCCCTTCATGCGCCGCCCCGGCCCGGCCCGCCACCGCAGCGTGAGCGCCGCCATGGGCTGGGCCCTGGGCCTGCTGACCGATGCCGAACGTCAGGCGCTGACCGTGCTGTCCACCCTGCCCGGCGGCTTCACGCAGGAGGAGGCATCCTGCGCGCTGGCCCATGCGCGCACCGATGCGCCGGAAGCCGGGCTGGCCCGGCTGTTCGACAAATCCATGCTGGACCGCGTGGGCGACAGTTTCACCCTGAACCCGCTGGTCCGCGCGGGCACGGCACGGGCAGAATAACATGCGCCTGACCGCCCTCCTTTGCGCAGGATTGCTGCTGACCGGTGCAGCACCCGCCACCGAGCCGCTGCGCATCGGCATTGGGCCGGAACCGGAAACGCTGGACCCGCATCGCGGCGTCTCCATCGGTACGGCCCGCCTGCTGCTGGACCTGTGCGAGGGACTGTTGACCCGTGACGGGGCGGGGCGAACCGTGCCGGGGGTGGCCGACCGGATGGACCGGTCGGCGGATGGGCTGACCCTGGTCTTTCACCTGCGCACCGATGCGAAATGGTGGAATGGCGATGCCGTCACGGCGGCGGATTTCGTGCGCGGCTGGCGCCGGGCCGTCGATCCCGCCACGGCGTCGGGCATTGCCGACCTTCTGGATGGGGTGGAACATGCCGCCGATATCAGGCGCAGTCGCCTGCCGCCCGACCGGCTGGGCATTCAGGCGGCGGATGCCAACACCCTGGTGGTGCGGCTGGAGCGGCCTATTGCCGATTTCGACACGATCCTGGCGCACCGTATCACCCTGCCCGTCCATGGCCCGACCCTGGATGCAAGGGGGGCCGATTTCGCCAATGCCACCAACCTGATGTGCAACGGGCCTTACCGGCTGACGGGACATCGCTTGCAAGACCATTACCGGCTTGAACGGGCCGACAGCTGGCACGGGCGGGAGGGCGTGGCCGTGGCGCAGGTGGAAATGCGCGTGGCGGAACGGCCGGAACTGGAATTGAACCTGTTCCGCGCGGGCGATCTGCACATTACCAGCGCCGTGCCGGCCCCCATGCTGGAATGGGCCCGCAAGGAACGGCCCGACGCCCTGCGCCTGCATCCCTGGACCGCCCTGTCGGCCCTGGCCGTCAACCCGGACGGTCCCGCCTGGCGCGACAATCCCACCTTTCTGGAAGCCCTTGATCTGGCGCTGGACCGGGAACAGCTGACCGCTACCAGCCAGGGACGCAGCGTCCCCGCCTATGGTCTGGTGCCGGCCACACTCTGGCCCCAGGCCGACGCGGCCATGGCCCCGCTGACAGGTGTTGCCCGGCGTGATGCTGCCCGCGCCGCCCTGGCGCGCGCCGGCTTCGGCCCCGACCGACCGCCACCGCGGGTAGAGATCGTTTTTGCAGGAACAGAGGCGCTGCGGCAGCGGATGGTGGCCATCGCGGCGCAGTGGAAACAGACCCTGGGCGTGGAAACCGATCTGGTCGGCATCGAATCCCGCATGGTCAGCGCCCGGCTGGCGCAGCGGGATTTTTCCGGCTTTCTGTTCAATAGCTGGATCGGTTATTCCCCCGCGCAGATGCTGTCCCCGTTCCTGCCACCGGCTTTCACCCTGACCGCGACGGACGCGGCGGGGCAGCAGGCGCAATTGCGGGCCGCCGAACGCGATATCCTGGAAAGCCGCCGCTTCATCCCCCTGGTCCAGGGCAGTTCCGCGCACATGGTCGCCCCCACTGTGCGCGGCTGGCAGGATAATCTCTACGACATCCACCCCGTTCGGCTGCTGTCGCTGGCCCCTGCCCCCAGGCCGTGACTCAGGGCGCGATCAGGTGCCGGACAAGGGGCGGATCGTCTCCGATATGGAAGCCACGCACCACCTCCTGGTCCTCGCGGTCGGCATGGGTGACGCGTTCATGCTGGCGCAGATGTTCCAGCCAGCTTTCCAGGACGAAGCTTTCGACCATGCGCCCCGGCTCGGCGGCATCCTCATAAAGCGCCCAGCTGATGGCCCCGTCGCGGTGGCGGATACGGCGCAGGGTGCGCATGGCGCGGGTGAAGTCGGCCTTGCGGGCGGGGTCGATCTGATATTCGACCGTAATCATCACCGGACCCCGGTCGATGGGGCTGTCCACCGCCACGATGGGGGAGGGCCAGTGCGATGAGGGCGCGATATTGCCCGCCATGTCGCCCTTGATCGGCCAGTGCCAAGCCAGACCCAGGGCCAGCACCATGCAGGATGCGGCGATCAGCAAGGTATCGGGGATGCCCAGATGCCCCGCCGCCCAGCCCCAGCCGGCACTGCCCGCCGCCATCGATCCCTGGAAAACCAGAAGATTGATGGCGAGCGCGCGGGCCTTGACCCAGCTGGGTGCTGCCATCTGGGCCGCCACGTTGAAGCCTGACAGCATGGTGATCCAGGCCATGCCGGCCAGCGCCATGCAGGATGCCGCCTGTACAAAGTTATGGGCAAAGGCCAGGGCCGCGCTGACCCCGGCGAACAGCAGGGTGGCCGCCATGGTCAGACCGTTGGCCGACAGCAGCTTGCGGGCATGCGGCAGCAGGATGGCACCGGCGATGGCCCCTGCCCCCATGCTGCCCAGCAAGGCCCCATATTCAGCCGCCCCCAGGCCCAGTTCACGCCGCGCGATGATCGGCACAAAGGCCCAAAGCGCGCTGGCAAACAGGAAGAACCCGACCGACCGGACCAGGACCGTGCGCAGGGCCGGCGAATGGCGGACATAGCGGGCACCGGCGCGCAGGGCGCCCGTAAAATGCTCCGCCGGCAGGGTGGCCTGCCGTGCCTCCCGCTTCCAGGCGAACAGGACCAGCCAGACGCCCAGCACCGACAGGGCGTTGAGCGCGAACACCGCCGCCGGCCCCGCCGCCGCGATGATAAAGCCGCCCAGGGCCGGGCCGATGGCGCGGGAGATATTGATACCCAGGCTGTTCAGCGATATAGCCGCCGGCAGCGATGCCTTGGGCACCAGTTCCGGCACGATGGCCTGAAAAGCGGGAGCCGACAGGGCGGCACCGGTGGAAAGCGCAAAGGTCAGGCCCAGCAGCAGATAAGGCCCCGTCAGCCCCTGAAAGGTGGCGACGGCCAAAAGCCCGGCACAGATCAAGGCCCAGGCCTGCGCCAGGATCAGCAGCCGGCGGCGGTCCACAATATCGGCCAGCGCTCCGCCGGGCAGGGCAAACAGGAACATGGGCAAGGTGGTGGCCGCCTGCACCAGGGCCACCATGATGGGGGCGTCCGACAGGCTGGTCATCAGCCAGCCGGCCCCGGCATCATGCATCCAGGTGCCGACATTCGACACGATGGTGGCAATCCACAGCGCCCGGAACAGGGGCAGCGCCAAAGGACTTTGTGTCGGGCTTTGGCTTGGGCTGTCGGACGCTGCCATCAGTTCCGGCCTTTGCGATGGGTCAGGATGGCGGCCAGGATCAACCCGCCGACCAGCCCGCCATGTTCCAGAAAAGTGTTGCGCTCATGAAAGCGCGCCACGGGATCGGCCACGGTCCAGAACGGATGGGCGATCAGGGTCGCCAGCACCGTGAACACCCCCAGCGCCCCTGCCCCGACCCAGGCAAACCGCCCGGTGATCAGGGCCGCCGACCCGCCCAACTGCACGATCAACGTGGCGATGACCGTCAGCCAGGCCGGTTCCAGCCCGAAATGCGCCGCCTCCGCCAGGGCACCGTCAATATCCAGCAGCTTGGCAATACCGCTGCTCCAGAAGGGCAGGGTCAGCAGGACACGGGCCCCGATGTTCAGCGCGGGACTTTCCAGCAGGGTGGCGATGGGGGCGGGGGTATCGCGCATCTCACACCGCCCAGCAGCCACAGCCGAACGCCCCCCAGAACCCGGCCTCGTCGGCGGCGGGGGCCGGGCTGGCATAGGCGGCGGCATGGTCATGGCCATGGACGGCGCAGGAGGAGGCGCAACCGCAGAGCGACCCCATCTTCAAGAGTTTGCCATCCTTGTCCCGCGCCGGCCGCCAATAGCCGCCGAAGGTGCGCACGGGCGACCAGTCGGGCATGGGTTTGGGCAGGTCGGGGGCCAGATCGCGGTAATCACCCGATCCATACACAACCTTGCCGCCCAGCAGGGTCAGGACGGAGGTAATGTGCGGGATCTCAGCCTCGGCCACGCTGAAATAATCATCCGACAGGACGATCAGGTCGGCCAACTGCCCCGCCTTCACCTGCCCCTTCTTGCCCTGTTCGTTGGAGAACCACGTATTGGCCTCCGTCCACAGGCGCAGGGCCGTCTCCCGGTCCAGCCGGTTGCCCGGCGGATACAGGCTGGTGCCGCCCACCGTCCGGCCCGTCACCAGCCAGGACAGCGACACCCAGGGATTGTAGCTGGCGACCCGCGTGGCATCAGTGCCGGCCCCCACGGGGATACCCGCCGCCATCATCTTCGCGATGGGCGGTGTGGCCTCCGCCGCCTTGGCACCATAGCGTTCGACGAAATATTCGCCCTGATAGGCCATGCGGTGCTGTACCGCGATGCCGCCACCGAGCGCCGCGATCCGGTCGATATTGCGCTGGTCGATGGTTTCGGCATGGTCGAAGAACCAGTGCAGCCCGTCAAAGGGCACGTCCCGGTTCACCTTCTCAAACACGTCCAGCGCGCGGGTGATCGTCTCGTTATAGGTGGCGTGCAGCCGCCAGGGCCAGCGGTTCTCCACCAGCAGGCGGACCACGGGTTCCAGGTCGCTTTCCATGTTGGGCGGCATCTCCGGCCGCTCCACCCGGAAATCCTCAAAATCGGCGGCGGAATAGACCAGCATCTCGCCAGCGCCATTATGGCGGTAGGTATCGTCTCCCTGCCCCGGCGTCACCTGTTTGGCCCAACCGGAAAAGTCGGCCAGCTCCTGCTTGGGCTTCTGCGTGAACAGGTTGTAGGAGATGCGCAGTGTCAGCTCGCCATCGCCATGCAGCTTCTCGATGATGGCGTAATCGTCGGGATAATTCTGAAACCCGCCGCCGGCATCGATGACGCCGGTGACGCCCAGCCGGTTCATCTCCCGCATGAAATGGCGGGTGGAATTCAACTGGTATTCCGGCGGCAGCTTCGGCCCCTTGGCCAGCGTCGCATAGAGGATGGTGGCGTTGGGCTTGGCCAGCAGCAGGCCCGTCGGTTCCCCATCCTGGTCGCGCTGGATTTCGCCCCCCGGCGGGTTGGGCGTGTCGCGCGTATAGCCGACGGCGCGCAGGGCGGCCCGGTTCAACAGGGCGCGGTCATAGAGATGCAGGATGAAGACCGGCGTGTCGGGGGCCGCCTGGTTGATCTCGTCGAGGGTCGGCAGGCGCTTTTCCGAGAACTGATGTTCGGTGAAGCCGCCGACGATGCGCACCCATTGCGGGGGCGGCGTCACCTCGGCCTGTTTCTTCAGCATGGCCATGGCGTCGGCCAGCGTCGGCACCCCGTCCCAGCGCAGCTCCATATTGTAATTCAGGCCGCCGCGGATGATGTGCATATGGCTGTCGATCAGGCCGGGGATGACACGCCGACCCTTGGCATCGATCAGGGTTGCATCGGGGCCGGATGCTGCCCGCACCTCGGCTTCCGTTCCCACCGCCAGGATACGCCCGTCGCGGATGGCGACGGCCTGGGCCTGCGGATTACTGCGATCCAGGGTGGTGACCTTGGCGTTGGTCAGGATCAGGTCTTTGGGCGGCATGGCGGCTTTCCCCGGATCGGCCAGAAAAGGTGTCATCAGCAGGGACGCGGCCCCGGCCAGTGTGGTGCGGCGGTCTGGCCCGGTCATGTCTTGCGGCTTTCATCGCCCGGCAGGCGGCCCATCACATGCTTGGCGCAATCCTCGCGCAGATAGGCGGTCACCGCCTCACCCGCATACAGGCGTTTGGCCAGCGGCACGATCTGTTCCCCCAACAGGATGCCCAGAAGCCCGATCAGCGCAATGGTCGGCGGTGCCGGGGAGCGCACATTCAGCAGGCTGTAGATGACGCCGACCAGCAGGCCAGCCCCCAGCGACAGGAGATAGGGCTTCATGGGATGGCTCCCGGAACGATGTCAGGTGGAAAGGACCTCAATGGAATGTCCCCAATGCCAACCTGCGATGAGAACTTCATCGCAGGTTGGCTGGCGCGTTGAGCGCCCGCGGGCACGTGCCCGCGTAAGCCTAAGCCGCCGGAGGCGACGCCCGGCGCCTGAGGGAAACTATTAATGCCCCTCGGACGCCCCGAACATGGTCTTGGCATAGATGATGCCCAGGCCATAGGCCCCGCCGAACTTCTTGGCGATGCCGGTGGTCAGGTCATAGGTCTCACCCCGCGCCCAGTCGCGCTGCAATTCCAGCATGTACTGAAGTGAGGTCATCGGACGCACGCCGGCCTGGATCATGCGTTCCATGGCGCGTTCATGCGCCTCGTCCGACACATCGCCACAGGCATCGGCGATGACATAGACCTCATAACCCTGGGCCAGCGCCGACAGGGTGGGGCCGACGATGCAGACCGACGTCCACAGACCGCAGAACACAAGACGATCCTTGCCGATCTTGTTCACCACCTCGATCACGCCCGCATCCTCCCACGTGTTCATGGAGGTGCGGTCCAACAGCTTCTCACCCGGGAAAGCGTCGGTGATCTCATTGAACATCGGGCCGGAAAAGCTCTTCTCCGCCACCGTCGTCAGGATGGTGGAGACGCCAAAGCCCTTGGCCGCATGGGCCACCAGGGCGGCATTGTTGCGCAACTGCACCGCGTCGATGGACTTGGTGGCAAAGGCCATCTGTGACTGAAAGTCGATCATGATCAGCGTGTGATCAGCGGGCGACAGCAGCAGCGGGCCGGGGGTCGGGGTCGCGACGATGGACATGGGGTCGTTCCTTACTGCCAGGGCGCGTCAACGGCATGTCAGGACGGCGCCGGCCTGATGGGAGGGGGAAAGCGGTATGGATGGCGAACGGTCATTGCCGCTCACCCTGATCCTAGACCGGGGTTTCCGATCTGGCTCTCCCGGTACGCGGGTTTTTAGAACTTTTAACGGAGTGAACCAGTTCCCCAAAAACCACCTCCAGGTACGTGAACAAGATTCACCCAACTGTGACGGCGCGCACGGCGGCGGGGTGGTGATGGGCTTACCTCCTCACCATGGCTTGCATTGGTTAATGCGCACGCCATATTGCGGCGCACCAAACAGGGGGTTTGGCGCGCCTGTAGGTCTATTGGGGGGTTGGGAATGAATCGTCGGTCCGTGATCATCGCGACCGTCATCTTGGCTGTGTCCGTGCTGTGGGTCCTGTCAGGTGTGGTCTTTGGGGGGCGCAAGGCCCCGGAACAGGCACCGGCCAAGGCCGCCGCCGCAGGCGCACCGGCCCATCAGGCCAGCGTGCAGGTCCGCCGGCAGACGGCGGAGGTCATGCAGGCCGCCCTTTCCATCCCCGGCCGCACGGAAGCGTTCCGCAAGGTGCCCCTGCGCGCCGAGGTGGCGGGGCCGGTGGAGGCGATCCTGGCCGAACGCGGGGCGTCCTTGCGCGCCGGTCAACCGGTGCTGCGTATCGCCGCCAAGGCACGCCGCGAACGTCTGGACGAGGCCACGGCCCGGCTGGCCCAGCGCCGGATCGAGTTTGAAGCCGCCAGCACCCTGCAGGCCAAGGGCTTCCAGTCGCAAATCCGTCTGGCCGAAACCAAGGCCCTGTTCGAGGCAGCGGAGGCTGAACAACGTCAGGCCGCGCTCGACGTCGCCAATCTGGAGGTGAAATCCCCCATCGACGGCGTTCTGGAAACGCGTGAGGCGGAGGTGGGCAGCTTCATGGAGGTGAATGGTCCGGTCGGCACCATTGTCGATCTGGACCCGATCCGTGTGGTCGCCAACGCCACCGAACGCGACGTGACCCAGCTGCGCCCCGGCATGAAGGGCAGCGCCCGCCTGCTGGACGGGACGCCGCTGGAAGGCACCATAACCTATGTCGCGGCCAGTGCGGAGCCGAACACCCGCACCTTCCGCGTAGAGCTGGAGGTGCCCAATCCCGGCAACCGCATCCGTGACGGTCTGACCGCTGCGCTGAACCTGCCTGTGGCGGAGACCAAGGCGCATCGCGTGTCGCCCGGCATCCTGACCTTGGCCGATAATGGCACGGTGGGCGTGAAGCTGGTGGAGGCCGATGGCACGGCCCGCTTTGCCCCGGTACAGCTTCTGGGTAATGCGCCCGATGGCGGTGTCTGGCTGGGCGGTCTGCCCGACATGATCAATCTGGTCACGGTCGGCCAGGACTTCATCACCCATGGGCAGAAGGTCACCACCGTCATGGAGAAGGCCCCATGAACGGGATCATCAACTGGTCGCTGGCCCATGCCCGCACGGTGATGTTGACCCTGTGCTTTCTGCTGGTAGCCGGCACGGTCAGCTTTGTCAGCATTCCCAAGGAAAGCTCACCCGACATCAATATCCCCCTGATCTATGTCTCCATGTCCTATACCGGCATCAGCCCGGAGGACAGCGAACGGCTGCTGCTGCGCCCGGTGGAACTGGAGGTGCGAACCATCGAGGGGATTAAGGAGATGCGCTCGACCGCCTATCAGGGCGGCGGCAACATCGTGCTTGAATTCTCTGCCGGGTTTGATGCCGACCAGGCCCTGGCCGACGTGCGCGAAAAGGTCGATATCGCGCGGGCCGAACTGCCCGACGGGGTGGAAGAGCCGCGCATCTCCGAGGTGAATTTCTCGCTGTTCCCCGTCGTCTCCGTCGTCCTGTCGGGCGATGTGCCGGAACGCACCCTGATGCATCTGGCGCGTGAGCTGCGGGACCGGGTGGAGGGCATCGACGCCGTACTGTCCGCCACCATCCGTGGCAACCGCGAAGAGCTGGTGGAGATCATCGTCGATCCGGTGAAGGTGGAAAGCTACGGGCTGGACGCCACCGAGATCGCGCAGCTTTTCTCCCGTTCCAACCGGCTGGTCGCCGCCGGCAGCCTGGATACCGGTCAGGGTCGCTTTGCCGTGAAGGTGCCGGGCCTGTTTGAGACGGTGGAAGATATCTGGAACATGCCCGTGAAGGTGCAGGGCGACGCCGTCGTGCGGTTCCGCGATATCGCGGAAATACGCCGCACCTTCAAGGATGCCGAAAGCTATGCCCGTCTGGATGGCGACCGCGCCGTGGCGCTGGACGTGTCCAAGCGCACGGGCGAGAACATCATCGATACGATCGAGCGGGTGCGCGCCGTCGTTGCCGCCGAACAGGCCTATTGGCCCGCCAATGTCGTGGTCTCCTATACCGGCGATCAGTCGGGCGACATCAAGATGATGTTGAACGACCTGGGCAATAATCTGGCCATCACCGTCCTGCTGGTCATGGTCATTGTCGTCGCCTCGCTGGGGGTGCGAACCTCTGTTCTGGTCGGTATTGCCGTGCCGGGATCGTTCCTGACGGCGATCCTGGTCCTGCATGGCATGGGTTATTCCATCAATATTGTCGTGCTGTTCGGGTTGATCCTGGCGGCGGGCAATGTCGTGGACGGGTCCATCGTCGTCACCGAATATGCCGACCGCAAGATGGCCGACGGCATGTCACCCAAACGCGCCTATGGCTTGGCGGCCCGCCGTATGGCCTGGCCCATCATCGCCAGCACGGCCACACAGCTGGCGGTGTTCGCACCCCTGCTGCTGTGGCCCGGCGTGGTGGGTGAATTCATGAAGTTCCTGCCCATCAGCCAGTTTGCCACCCTGATGGCAGCCCTGGCCATGGCGTTGATCTTCATTCCCGTGCTGGGTGCCCGATTCGGCCGCGCACATGGGCCGGTGCTGCCCTATGCCCCGGCCAACCAGCTGGCGGACGAGGATGAAAGCGACCCGGTCGACCCGCCGGCCAAGCTGGAGGGGCCTTACGTCGCCCTGCTGCGCTGGGCCCTGGCACGGCCCGGCACCGTCATCCTGGCCACCATCGGCCTGCTGATCGGGGCGCAGGCCTGGTACGCCACCCATGGCAATGGCGTGGAATTCTTCGCCAGCGTGGAACCGGACAATGCCGCCGTCCTGGTCCATGCGCGCGGCAACATGTCCATTGATGAGCGCGATGTCCTGGTCAGGCAGGTGGAAGCGCGCATCCTGCAACTGAATGAGTTTGACAGCGTCTATTCCCGCACCAGCGGCGACGGCAATGGCGGCGGGGGCGGCGATGATGCCGCCCTGGACGTGATCGGCCAGATCCAGCTGGACTTCAAGGACTGGCAGCAGCGGCGCAAGGCCGACGCCATCCTGGAGGATATCCGCAAGCGTACCGCCGACCTGCCCGGTATTCAGATCGAGGTGCGCAAGCAGGAAGGCGGCCCGCCGACCGGCAAGGCCCTGCAGGTGGAACTCTCCTCCCGCTTCCCCGACCTGCTGCCCGCCGCCGCCGCGCATGTGCGGCGCGGTATGGAAAGCCTGGGTCAGGTCATCGATATCGAGGATAGCCGCCCCCTGCCCGGCATCGAATGGCAGGTGGCAGTGGACCGCGCCCAGGCGGCCAAGTTCGGCCTGGACACCTCGGCGGTCGGTGATGCCGTCCGCATGGTGACCAACGGTCTGATCCTGTCCACCTATCGCCCCGACGACACGGATGACGAAATTGACGTCGTCGTCCGCTATCCCACCGAATATCGCTCCATCGACCGGATCGATGCCGTCCGTGTCGTCACCTCCGCCGGGTCGGTGCCGATCAGCAATTTCGTCACCGTGACCCCGGAACAGAAGGTCAGTCAGGTGGACCGCGTGGATGGGGAGCGGGTGATGCGGGTGAAGGCCGCCGTCACCCCCGGCACCCTGCCCGACACCAAACTGACGGAGCTGAAGGCTTGGCTGGCCAAGAACCCCGTTGACCCGCGCGTGGATGTGAATTTCAAGGGCCAGGATGAGGAGCAGAAGGAAAGCCAGACCTTCCTGACCAACGCCTTCCTGGCCGGCATGGTCATCATGGCCATCATCCTGGTGACCCAGTTCAACAGCCTGTACAGCGCCTTCCTGATCCTGTCCTCGGTCATCATGTCGACCATCGGCGTGACGCTTGGCCTGATCATCACGGGACAGCCCTTCAGCATCGTGATGACGGGCCTGGGCATCATCTCCCTGGCCGGTATTGTGGTGCAGAACAATATCGTGCTGATCGACACCTATGATCAGTACCGCAAGACCGAGGCCAGCGCCTATGACGCCATTCTGCGGACGGGTGCCGAACGGTTGCGGCCCGTGCTGCTGACAGCACTCAACACCGTGCTGGGCCTGCTGCCGCTCTGCCTTGGCGTCAATATCGACGTGCTGGAACGGGCGGTGACGGTGGATGCGCCGGCCACGCAATGGTGGACGGCCATCGCCAACGCCATCGTCTTCGGCCTGACCTTCGCCACCCTGCTGACCCTGGTCGTCACACCCTGCGCCCTGATGCTGCGCGCCCATCTGCATGATTGGCGCGTGGCACGGAAGGGGGGCAAGGTGGCGGTGCCGCCGGTGTCGGTGCTGGACCGCGCGGCGGAGTAAGGGGGGCGGGGGGCGTTGCGGCGGCGGTGGGGGAAGGCCCGCCGCCGCTGGGGTTGCATACAGTTGCAACCGGAACGCCTGATACAGCCCTCACGCGCACCCCTCTGGCTGCAACCGCCGGTTCAGGGTAGTCTGCTTGCGGCCTATTCGTGTGGGGCCGGCGGCGGGACGGATCGGGTAGCAGCAGCATGAGCGACATGGAAGAAGCCCTGGCCCGCATCCGGCGGGAGGCGGAGAAGCGGACGGGAGAACTGGACCTACGCGGGTTGAAGCTGGAAGAATTGCCAGACCAGATGTTCGCGTTGACGCATCTGCACGGGTTGTACTTGGGGCGTATGTTTGTTGGCAAAGGGTCCGCTCGAATTACGAATGGAGAAAGCCGTCTTCACGCTTTCCCCGAACTGCGGCAGCTGGACGTCCGGGGCTGCGATTTGGAAGATTTAAACTTTGTGGAAACTTTACCGCAGCTGCAAAAGTTCGACTTCTCCCGAACGTCAATCAGTGATCTTGGCCCCTTGCGCAGTTTGACGGAGCTGCAACAGCTTGACTGCTCTGAGACGTCAGTCGGTGATCTTGGCCCCTTGCGTGGTTTGACGCAGTTGCAAGCGATTGACTGCTCTGAAACACCAGTCAGTGATCTTGACCCTTTGCGTGGTTTGACGCAGTTGCAAGTGCTGGACTGCTCTTTCACACTTGTCAGTGACCTCGACCCCTTGAACAGGTTATCGCAACTGCGGCAGCTTGACTGCTCTGAAACGCCAGTCAGTGATCTTGGCCCCTTGAGCGGTCTAACACAGCTACAACGGCTGTCCTGCGCCGGAACCTCAGTCAGTGATCTTGGTCCGTTGTTTGGCCTTACGCAACTGCAACTGCTGCGCTGTTCGTTTTGCCCCCTCACCGACCTGCCGGAGGGGTTGATCCGTTCTCCCGCACTTGAGTACCTGCACCTCTCCCACGTCACTCTGCCCGGCTGGCCCGCTACCGGTGTTCTGTCCAGCAACTATGGCGACAACTGCCTCGACCGCGTCCGCGCCCATCTGGACGACCTGGCCGAGGGGGCCGTTCAGGACCCGCGCATCAAGCTGCTGATTCTGGGCAATGGCGGGGCGGGCAAGACACAGATTGCCAACTGGCTGTCCCACGCGGAATACAGGTTGAACCCAAACTGGGACAGCACCCATGGCATTCAGGTAAGCAGTGCGGCACTGACCGGTGATCCGCCCCTGACCCTATCCATCTGGGATTTTGGCGGACAGGACCTTTATCACGGTGTGCATGCCCTATTCCTGAACAGCCCTGCCCTGCTGTTGCTTGTCTGGGCCACGGATACGGAGGACCGGGGTGGGCATGGGGATGGGGAACTCTGGTTCCGGGATCATCCCCTGCCCTACTGGTTGGCGCTGGCCCGGCATCAGGCGCATGCCTACAGCCCGGTGATCCTGGCGCAGAGCAAATGCGACCGGGTGGAGGATCGGGTTCGGCCCTTCCCGGTGGAGGCGGCGGCGCTGGACGCCCTGCCCTATCCAGCACCACAACTGTACCTGTCCGTGGGGGCCGGCACGGGGCGGGACGGGTTGGTGGAGGAGATACGGATCGCCGCCAACTGGCTGCGCGATCCCACCCGCATGGGCGTGCCGCGCGTGGGCAAGGGCCGGGTGGCGGTGCGTGATCGGATGGAGGAGATGCGGGGGGCAGGCACGCGCCTGCTGTCCATGGCGGATTTCCGGGCCCTGTGCGCGGAGATCGGCGGGGTCAGCGCGCCAGAGCATTTGCTGACCTGGCTGGACGCCGAAGGGGTAGTGTTCCACCGGCCCGGCCTGTTCCAGGATCAGGTTGTGCTGGACCCGTCCTGGGCGCTGGACGCCATTTACACGATTTTCGACCGGCAATCCGGCATGGCCAAGCGGATTCAACGCCAACGCGGGCGGTTCACCCGCGATCTTCTGTCCGATACGCTGTGGCGGGATTACAGCGTGCAGGAGCAGAAGGTTTTCCTGTCCATGATGGTGTCCTGCGGCATTTGCTTCGTGTTGCGGGAATGGCGGGAGGATGGAGAATGGCTGCGCGAGTATGTGGCCCCCGACCTTTTGCCCGAACGCGATGCGGTGGTGGGGTTGGTGCCCGTCCGCTGGTCCGACAGTGCGCCCACGCAGCAGGCGGTTTACACCTTTCCCATGCTGCATGGCGGATTGATCCGCACCATCCTGTCGCGGATTGGCAGTATGGCGGGGGAAGACGCGCTCTATTGGCGCGGCGGCCTGTGCGGCTATGAGACCCGGTACCGCAGCCGCTTCCTGATTGAACAGGAAATGACGGGGGACTGGAGCGGACACATCACCGTTCGCACGCAGGACGGGGATGCTCTGGGCCTGTTGTCGCGGTTGCAGGAGATTGTGGAGCGCGCGGCGGCCCTGGTCGGCCTGCGCGGGGAGCGTGCGGCGGAGGAGAAACCCCGGCGGGTGATGGAGATGGCAGAAGCGGAGACGCCGCCCGCCCTGAGAACCGGGCCGGACCCCGTGCCGGTGCGGGAATGGTACGTGTCCTACGCCTGGAAGGACGCCGCGAACCCCGACCTGGAACAGCCGGTTGACGAACTTTGCGCCGAAGCGGCCAAACGCGGCATTCGTATCAAACGCGACCGCACCGACCTTGGCCCCGGCGATGGCCGCATCAGCGCCTTTATGGACAAAATTGGGGCCGGGGAACGCATTGTCGTGGTGTTGAGCAAGAAGTATCTTGAATCCCCCTTCTGCATGCATGAACTGCACGCCATCTGGCGGCGCAGCCGCACGGATGACGAATTCATCAACCGCGTTCGTCTGTGGGCGCCCGGCACAGTGCCCATCTGGAATCCGAAGCAACGGGTGGGGTGGAACCAGCATTGGTTCAAGGAATTCAATGACTTGAATGATTGTCTGGAGCCGGGACAGTCGCCCACTCTGTTGGGCTTGGATGCGTATCAGCGTCTGTTGCTGATGCGGGAATTCTATGCGCACGCTGCCGACATCCTGGGCACCCTGGCCGACCATGTGCATAAGCGTGAATGGCCGGATTTCCTGGATTATGTGTTCCAGGACGTGGATTGAGTGACAAGCGTAGACCAATCGTAGCGCGGATTAGCGTCAGCGTAATCCGCGGAGCGACGGTGTCGGGGTTTCCGCGGATTACGGCTGGCACCTAATCCGCGCTACGCGGTTGCCGTGTGCCCCCTCCCCTACCCTTTCAGCAGCCGGTCAATCTCCCGCCGCAGGGCCTGCAATGTGCGGCGCTGCTCGTCATCCAGCGCAACCGGCGTTCTGGCCAGGGCCTTCACACCCTTTTCCACCTGGGTCAATGCGGCGCGCACGGGGTTGGGCCTTTCCTTAGGCACGGGTGCCCGTGCCCCCTGCCCTTCCGCCTTGGGTGCCCGCGCCTCGCGCAGCGCCTTGACCGACGCGCCCTGGCGCAGCAGGTCCATCAGGTGGGCGCGTTCGGTCCCGTCGGCGGCCAGTGCCAGTTCGACTATGGCGTTGCGCGACAGGTGCAACGTTGCACATTCGGCCAGCATGTCGTCGGGCAGGGACAAGAGCTTCAGCACGCGGTTGACCTGTGTCCGGCTCCACCCCAACGCGCCGGCGGCGGCCTCCTGTGTGTAGGCGTGGCGTTCCATCAGGGCCTGGATGCCGCGCGCTTCCTCCAGCGGCGACAGGTCCACGCGCTGCAAATTCTCCACCAGCGCGATTTCCTCGGCATTGCCCGAGGTGACGATGGCGTGCAGGGCAGGGCGGGCCAGAAGGCCAAGCGCGCGCCACCGGCGCTCGCCCGCCACAATCTCATATTCCCCGCGCGCATCGGCCAGGGGGCGGATCAGGATGGGCTGCAACAGGCCCTGACGTTCGATGCTGTCGGCCAGCTGGCGCAGCGCATCCTCGTCAAAATGGCGGCGCGGTTGGTCGGCGCGCGGGTGGACGCGGGCATGTTCCACCTCGATCAGGCGCGGAAACTCACGGGAGATCAGGGAGCCGTCGCCGCGCGCGGCGACATCATCCATGGCGCGGCCAAAGGCCGACTTACCCTTCTGCAGCTTCACCGGCAATCTCCCTGGCCAGATGGAAATAGGCCTGCACCGGATGGTCCGCGGGCAGGGCCTCGACCGCGATGACATTGTTATAGGCAGCCTGGTTGATGCCCGTACTCATGCGGATTGGCTCGAACACGCGGCCCAGATCGCTGTCGCCCGTGAAGCGGGCGCGCAGATCGGCCAGAACCTCCCGGTCCACCGTCTGCCGTTCCGCATACATGGTGGGCAGTACGCCCAGCACCGTCAACTCATGGTTCGTGAAGCGGCGCACGCGGCCAATGGTCTTCAACAGCAGCGGAATGCCCAGCAGATCGACCGGCCGCGTCGCCACGGGGATCAGCACATGATCGGCGGCGTTCAAGGCGTTGATGGTCATGGAGCCGAGATTGGGCGGCGTGTCGATCAGGATGAAATCATAATCACCCAGCAGTTCAGCCAGCGCCGCCTTCAACCGCGTCTCGCGGCCTACCAGCCCTGCGGCACTGTCAAACTCCGCCAGCGCCAGACCCGATGGCAGCACGTCAAAGGTGCGCAGTTTGATGATCGTATCGCGCACAGGCCGGTCATCAACCAGGACTGCGTGAAGTGTAGCGCCCTTATCCTCCAGCTCGATAATATCGCAGCCGACCATGGCCGTGGCGCTGGCCTGCGGGTCCGCATCGACCAGCAGCACCCGGAAACCCAGGCGCGCGAAGCTGGCCGCCAGGTTGACAGACGTGGCCGACTTGCCAACCCCGCCCTTCTGGTTGGAACAGGCGATGATACGCGCCCGGCCCGGCTGTCCGCCGCCGCCGATCAAGCGCAGAACGGCATCGGGAACCGGTTCCTTGCCGCTTTCCCAGCGGCTGATCCGCGCCTTGTCGTAGGACCGCGCCAGCGCCTCATTCAGGTGCCGCGCGCAGCCCTCCTGCGTCAGCCCCTTGCGTTTGCGGAACGCCTTCAACGCCTCTCCCGCCATCACCCGATCCTTCACCGCAAATACCGGGCGCAGAGTGGGGGAGGGCAGGGGGCCTTGTCAATAAAGTTGACGGTGGGGTGTCAACCTTCTTGGGGGGAAGGGAGCCAAAAAGGGGAGTGTGCAACGTTGCACGTCAAGGCTTCCGCGAGGGGCGGAGACGGCTGGCAGGGCCCGGATCGGCGGGTGCTGCGTCCAGCCCGATCGCGCGCAGTTTGCGGCCTTTTACATCTGATTCGAAGAACTGCTTGGCGGAACTGTCCAGCTTATTCATGAGTTCCGCGAACGCTCCCAAGGTGTCCTGACGGTCTGGAGCGGGAGCCTCGTGATTGGTGACGAGCAGGATACCATGCCTTCGCTGATCTACGAGGAGATAGCCGTCGGGCAGTTGGGCCATCAACGCTGCTTCCAGAGGCTTCAAGCCTTTCTGATTGTATCGCTTGATCTCTATGACCATTGAGATGTTCGGGCCACGGGAGATGACAATATCCATCTTGTCTCCGCGACCGGTTACCTGTTCCCGAGCGACGTTGAAGCGGTTATGTGAGCGCAAGTACAACTGGTTTGTTACCCATTCCTGTACAGCCTTCTCATCAGCGCAGCTGCGTAAGCTCTGCCTACCCGAAAAATCCCCCGTGATCAGATCTTCCCGGATGTCCTCCAGAATGCCAAAGATGTTGGCCAGCAAATCCTCCCCGTTCCGGATCGGTAGCAGGGCCCTTTCCTCGAAATCAATGACCTCGGCCGGCGTCCATGGTCTCGGGTTGGTATCACGCTCCGCCATTTCATGGGCGAGTTCTGTGAAGCGCAGCTGGCTATTTGGTGGCAGCTTTTTGCCGACCCGCTGCAAGGCTGCATGGGCGTCGGGTCCTGTGCGGTAGAGGAGGGCTTTCAGAATGTTGTTCCGGGCGGCTTCGGCATTGTCTCTGGCATCCGGGCTGAATACCCCCTCATGAACCGCGTCCGCCTCGGGCCGGATTTTGCTGTATACCAACGAAAGGAGCGCTTCCAGGCAGGGGATCGATAGAGCCGTAAGGGGCAGGGTCGCGACATTGCGATGGTGCGGATCGAACAGACTGCTGAACAGCCGCGCCGCGCGTTCAGTCGCCGACCCGCCACTGCCCTTGATCCACTGTGCCATCAGCTGCACACCACTATCGGGCATCAGCGTGAACAGTAAGGCAAGGTAGCGCAGGCTGCGCTCATCATCCCCACACCCGTCCAGCCTTGCGCGCGTTACGGCATGAAGGGCCTTTACCTCTGAAAGCGCGTCAACATTGTCGCTGATGATCGCAAGCGCATGGTCAAAGGCGCTGATGGCGGCGGGTTCAGAATTTTCAAGGAATGTCAGAACGGTGGACACTACAACAGGGGCCGTGGCCTGCCCCGCCCTGGCATAATGGCTGAGGAAGTGTTTGCCGAACTGTGCCGGGGATCGCAACTCCCGGTCAATCTCTTCCACGAGCAGTGGGCTGACGGCCCTGGGGTGGGCAGCCAGCAAGGCGTCAAACCAGACGGGGCAGCCATCCTCTGACAGGCAGGCATGTTCGACGGCCCGTTTCGCATCCGCTTCGGCCAGTGTGCTTGCCCAATCTGGATTGTCTTTCGCCTCAATCCCAATGGCGGCGTAGCTCATCAAGGTGATCTTGTCCCGGCCATTTTCACCGGGGCGCTTGGGTTGGTTGGATCGCCAGAGGATGCCCATGCCTTTGGTATAGGCGTCGGCAACGGGTTGTCCGAAGGCGGCGATCAGTGCCGGCCATTCCAACACGGCAACTTCTGTTACTTCGGCTGTGTGGTATCCCAGCCATCTGGTCAGGTCCCAAAGACGCAATGCGCTTTGCCCCCAGCCTGAAAGTTCAGACGGATCGCACAGTTTCTCGGGTTCAGTGGAAAGTTCACCACGAAACTTGATCCATGAGGCATAGGACCGGCTCTTCCGGCGGTTCTCGTCCCTGTCGCGTCGCACAATAAGTTCGGCTGTTTGTCTGGAGCGGCCTTTCCGTGGTCGGGGGAACAGATGCCGGATCAGTTCGGCCTTCAGGACAGGATGATCGGCGACGATCCTGAGCAGCCGTGGCGCATGCCGTCGCAGGCCGTCGGACGATTTCAGAATACTAACCGCGACATTAAGCGCCAGGCACTTCTGCCATTCTTCGGGCTTGCTGGTTACCGCTTGCAGAAAATGCTCAAGATCGTTTTCGCCGGGCTCAAGTGTCTGTTCAAACTGGAATATAGCTCTTGGTTCATTTCCTGGGCCGGCTTGACGGGCTTCTTCTTCTGCCGCCTCCCAGAACAAGGCCTGTTTCAAGGCCGGAAAGTCGCTGAGGGCAGCACCGATTGTCACAATCGGTTTGGTTTCATAGTGCGTATCTTGCTGCCGACAACGCTGGATGACCAGCATCATGGCCGAAAGTGCGGGGTGGTACTCCCCCGTAAGCTCCACGATCAGGCTCTTTGCGATGGGGGTCAGACGTTGGGCAATCTTGCGGTGTTTCTTTCCAACCCGGTGATATGTGTCCACCAAGGGCGGGGCGAGGCACAGTCGACAGAGGCCCGCAGCCAGCGCCAACCTTGTCTCCAGGTTCGGGCAGGCGCCGAAAAGATCAGGAAGTATATAATCAAAATTGACACTGACACCTTTGGACGGCGTTGAATTGTCAACCAGTTGCAGCAATTGCTCAACCGACATGTATTTTGGAAAGAAACATTCAGCAGTTGTAGTGGCCACCTGTGCGGGCAGAGTTACGGCATTGGCCAGTAATACCGGCAAAATCTCGTCAATGATTTGCCGATCATCACAGGCGCTTATCGCTTCAATAGCGACGCTGCGATTATGCGGATCGGCTGCGGCATCCAACGCTACCTCACGCGCAATATCCACACATTCCCTGATCGCGGCTTCCCGGATCAGGCGCAAAAGGATGAAGCGGAATCGGGGTCTTGGGCCTGTAGCCCAGATCTGATGGATCACCGTTGCGAGGGCAGGGTCAGCGAAGAGGGTTAAGTTACTTCGGTCAATGCCATCATCCGCAATCCGCCCCTCTGCGTGCAGTCCCGCCGCCACCCGCAGCAGTTCGGCCCGGTCATTCAACGGCAGGGCCGTTGGATCGCCATGCTGGATCAGGGCCAAGGGCGCTCGCCGGATCAGTTCCACCCGGATATCAGGGTCCCAAAGTGCCAGCCAAGCAGCAACGGGGCGAAGGGTCGGAACGCTGCATTCAACGCAATAGCGCTTGGCGAACAGCATGTTGCGCACGGCCTTGCGGTTGCCGGGTGTCTCCAGCAGGCGGCGCAACCAGCAGGCGGCCAAATATTCCTGCGCCCAACGATGGTGGAACCGGATACGGCCATAGGTGGCGGGTGCGAACAGGCCGCGTGCCAGCAGGTTATTGAGCTCTACGGATGACCAGTCCGGCAGCAGAGCGGCGGCGTCGATACTGTTAATGTCCGGGGCGTGACCATCATCCTGGGCAGGTGCGCGCAGGGTGAAGCACCGGCCCAGAACAAGACCGGCGGCCAACCGTTCTGCCCCTTTGCGCGCCTTCTCGTCGGACAACGTATCTTGGTTGCGCCGATCCTGATTAATCTCGCAGAGACGAAGTTTAATCGCTTCTTCCAGCATTTCAGAAAGGCTGGCAAAGGTGCCGTAGTTATTCCAATAGTCCACCAGGAACCGAAGATCGCGCGGTCGTTCTGTCAATGGTTCCAGCTGCTTACGGCGCAGACTGTCTATGAAGTGGTCAACATCCTGGATGCCGTAGCGCTGAATGAAGGTCCGTTGCTGCGCGATGTCCAAGGGAGCCAGTTGCACAACCAGTAGGCCAGGGTCCTTCTGGGTTGCCTCGTCCTGCTTGTCGCTGTTCCGTTGCGGGCGTTGATATCCTTCGTCAAACGGGGCCAGCAAGGTGGCCTTCCAGTCGCGGAGGAGGGGTGGCGTTGGTGCTGCTGGTGGCGGGTCCGGCAGGGGCAGTTTCTCGTGAAAGGTCGCGCGATCCTCGTCCCCACGCCAGTCGGACACGCGGCAGGAAACAAAGATATGGGCACGGGATAGGGCGGTTTCGCCGATATCCCGCGCCAGACGGCGCAGCGCCTTGTCGAACCGTTTGCGGCTTAGCCGCGCTTCATCCACCGAATCCAGAAAGAAGAAACCAGTTCCGTTGCCGTCTTTCCAGGCGGTGAAATCGGCGTCAGTGCCAATATCGAGGGCGTTGAAGATGCCGTCTTCCAGGTCCTCAACACGTGCGAAGAACGCCGCCTGTCCCACATGACGCAGGCTCTGTGCCTGATGGCGGAACTCCGCTGTCTTTCCGCATCCGGCCTCTGCCAGCAGCACCACCCGCTGGTGCTTCAGCAATGCCTGCCAGTCAAGCCAGCCGCCATAGCGGCGTCCTTGTTCGGTTGTCCATTCCAGGCGCGGCTCTTCGCCCTTCCTCACCGGAACGAAGCTGCGGTCCAGGTTGATATAGTCCAATGGCACGGGGGCGGGCCTATCGGGCGGGGCAGGGGGCTTTTGGTAGAATAACCCGACCGCCGCCGATATCCACAGGTTTGGACCGGTTGCTTGCCCCTACCCGTGGCCTGTTACCACATCCCGGTGCCGCCTCACCATTCCGCGACGCTGCCGTCGGCGATGCGCCAGGCGGGGTTGCGCCAGCGGTGGGGGGTGGCAGACAGGTCGCGGACCAGGGCTTCGTTGACCTCAATCCCCAGGCCGGGGGCGGTGGGAATGCTGACATGCCCGTCGGTCAGGGCGAAGACCGAGGGGTCGGACAGATAGGTCAGCAGGTCATAGCCGTCAGTATTGTAATGGATACCCAGCGACATTTCCTCGATGAAGAAATTGGGCGTGCTGAAGCCCACGGCCAGACAGGCGGCAAAGGCGATGGGGCCCAGCGGGCAATGCGGGGCCAGGGCCACGTCATAGGCCTCTGCCATGGCGGCGATGCGCTTGACCTCTGAGATACCGCCGGCATGCGACAGGTCGGGCTGGATGATGTCGACAATGCCCTGGTTCAGGAAAGGCTTGAAATCCCACCTTGTATAGAGCCGTTCCCCCAGGGCGATGGGCAGGCTGGTCAGGTTGGACAGCTGTGCGATGCCCTCAATATTCTCCGACAGCAGCGGTTCTTCGATGAACAGCGGGCGCAGCGGCTCCAAGGCGACGGCAACCTGCTTGGCCAGCGGCTTATGGATGCGGCCGTGGAAATCCAGCCCGACCTCCAGCCCCTGATCCTTCACGGCCTGGGCGCGTTCGACGACGCCGTCAATATCCTTGCCGGTGCCGACCCAGGCCATTTCGGCGGTGGCATTCATCTTGACAGCGCGGAACCCCTGTTCCCGGCGCAGGCGGGCGGCTTCCGCCACCTCGTCCGGGCGGTCGCCGCCGATCCAGGCATAGCATTCGATACGGTCGCGCACGGCCCCGCCCAGAAGCTGCCAGACCGGCACGCCCAGCGCCTTGCCCTTGATGTCCCACAGCGCCTGATCCAGGCCCGACAGGGCCGACATCAGCACCGGCCCGCCCCGGTAGAAGCCCAGACGGTATGAAATCTGCCAGATATCCTCAATCCGCGAGGCATCGGTGCCCAGGAACCGGTCCTTCAGGCTTTCAAAAGCGCCAATCACCGCTTCGGCATGGCCTTCAAGGCTGCATTCGCCCCAACCCACAATGCCGCAATCGGTCTCCACGCGCACAAAAACCCAGCGGGGCGGCACCTGGAACAGTTCAATCCTGGCGATTTTCATTCTTGTCTCTTGGGGATGGCCCCGGATACGGGGGCTTCTGCCGCTTTCAATGGCACCGATCATAGCGTGGGGCGTCTGCATCGTCAAATTTCTTCATATAAATATGCTAAATAGACGGATGCCGACTTGACGGTCGCGGCTCACCAATTTATCTGATAAATATGCCATTCGATCGGGGCTTTGGATAGCAATATTGTCTGACCGGTGGGTCAGGACCCCGGCGGCATTGCATCATGGCGGACAGAATGAAGAAGCCGCCGGCGGAGGGAATCCATATGACCGAGCATATCCTGGCGATAGACCAGGGGACGACGGGAACGACCGTCCTGATCTTTGACCGTGAGACGCATATAGTCGGTCGGGCCTATGCGGAGTTTACGCAGCATTATCCGCGTGCGGGTTGGGTTGAGCATGACGGGGCGGAGATCTGGCGGGTGACGCTGGCGACGGCGGGTCGGGCGCTGTCGTCGGCTGGGCTGTCGGCGCGGGATTTGCGGGCCATTGGCATCACCAATCAGCGGGAGACGGTGCTGGCCTGGAACCGGCATACGGGCGAGCCGGCGCACCGCGCCATCGTCTGGCAGGACCGGCGCACCGCCGGTTTCTGTGATGATCTGCGGTCGCGCACGGGCGTGACGGAGATGATCCGCGCCAAGACCGGGCTGGTCATCGATCCCTATTTCTCGGGCACCAAGCTGCGCTGGCTTTTGGAGAATGTGCCGGGCCTGCGGGCGGGGGCGGAGGCGGGTGACATCCTGTTCGGGACCATCGACAGCTGGCTGATCTGGAACCTGACGGGCGGGGCCGCCCATGTCACCGACCCCTCCAACGCGGCACGCACCCAGCTTTACGATATTCACCGGGGCGTTTGGGATGATGAACTGCTGTCCCTGATGGATGTGCCAGCAAGGGGATTGCCGGAGGTGCGGTCATCGTCCGCCGTGCTGGGCCATACGACGGCAGATGGGTTTCTGGGGGCCGGCGGCATTCCCATTGCCGGCGTGGCGGGGGATCAGCAGGCAGCCCTGTTCGGGCAGGCCTGCCACGGGCCGGGTCTGGCCAAGAATACCTATGGCACCGGGTCCTTCCTGCTGATGCATACCGGCGCCTCCACCCTGCGCGATCCCGGCCCGCTTCTGTCCACGGTGGCCTGGCGCATCGGGGATCAGCCGCTGGAATATGCGCTGGAAGGGGCGATTTTCGTCACCGGGGCGGCTGTGCAATGGCTGCGCGACGGGTTGGGCCTGATCGCGGCGGCGGCGGAGACGGAGGAACTGGCCCGGTCCATCCCGCAGAATGACGGGGTCTATTTCGTGCCGGCCCTCACCGGGCTGGGTGCCCCGCATTGGGACCCCTATGCGCGGGGGCTGATCGCCGGGCTGACGCGTGGCACGGGCCGGGCGCATCTGGCGCGGGCCGCCTTGGAGGCCATGGCCTATCAGACCCGCGACGTCACCCGCGCCATCGAGGCACAGACGGGCATCGCGCTGACCGAGCTGCGCGCCGATGGCGGGGCCGTGGGCAACAGTTTCCTGATGCAGTTCCAGGCCGACCTTCTGGGTGTGCCCGTGGAGGTGCCACGCGTGTCGGAAACGACGGCCCTGGGAGCCGCCTATCTGGCGGGGCTGGCCACCGGCATGTGGCAGGACCGGGAGGAGATTCGCGCCACCTGGAAACTGGCCCGCCGGTTCGAGCCGGGCATGGGCACCGCCGAGCGCGAGCGGCTTTACACACAATGGACAAGGGCCGTGGAGAAATCCCGCGGATGGGCGGCATGACAAACGGATTGGACCGCGCAGGCGGCATCGCGGCCCTGGCGGATGCCACGACCTGGGACTTGGTCATCATCGGCGGTGGGGCTACGGGCCTGGGTACGGCCCTGGACGCCGCCGCGCGCGGATATCGCACGCTGCTGCTGGAGGGGCATGATTTCGCCAAGGGCACGTCGTCGCGCGCCACCAAGCTGGTGCATGGCGGCGTGCGCTATCTGGCGCAGGGCAACATTCCCCTGGTCCGTCACGCCCTGCATGAACGCGGTCGGCTGCTGGCCAACGCGCCGCAGGTGACGCGGCGGCAGGGGTTCGTCGTGCCTTGCTATCGCTGGTGGGACATGGCCTTCTATGGCGCGGGTCTGTTCGCCTATGATCTGCTGGCCGGCAGGCTGGGCCTGGGCCGGTCGCGGCTGTTGTCGCGGGCGGAGGTGATGCGGCGGCTGCCGACCGTCAAGACAGAGGGTCTGGTCGGCGGCATCCATTATTATGACGGGCAGTTTGATGACAGCCGCCTGGCCCTCACCCTCGCGGCCAGTGCCGCCGATCATGGCGCCACCCTGTTGAACTATGTCCGGGTCACCGGCTTGCTGAAGGACGATGGCCGCATCGCGGGCGTCACGGCGCGGGATATGGAAACGGGCACCGATTACCGCATCCAGGCCAGGGCCGTGGTCAATGCCGCCGGGATTTTCATGGATGAGATCCGGCACATGGACCGGCCCGATCTGGCCGAGGGATTGTCGCTGAGCCAGGGTATCCATCTGGTCCTGGACCCGGATTTCCTTTCCAGCGATGACGCCATCCTGATCCCCAAGACCGATGATGGCCGCGTGCTGTTCGTGCTGCCCTGGCTGGGCCGGACCGTGATCGGCACCACCGACACGCCCATCGAAACCGCCAGTCTGGAGCCGCGCGCCCTGGAGGCGGAAATCCAGTTCCTGCTGGAGCATGCGGCGGAATATCTGACGCGGGTCCCCACCCGATCGGACGTGCTGTCGGTCTTTACCGGCATCCGCCCGCTGGTGAAGGTGAAGGGCGCGTCGGGCACGTCCGCCGTGCCGCGCGACCATGTGCTGATGGTATCGGACAGTGGCCTTGTCACCATCACCGGCGGTAAATGGACCACCTATCGCGAGATGGCGGAACAGACGGTGGACGCCGCCGCCAAGGCCGGGCACCTTACCCCCAAGCCCAGCCCCACGAAGGACCTGCGCCTGCATGGCTGGACCCCGCGCGAACGCATCGACAGCGCCGACCCGCTGGCCGCCTATGGCGCTGATGCGCCCAAGGTGCGCGCCGTCCTGGCCGAACAGAAGGGCTGGGACGCCCCCATGCATCCCGACCTGCCCTATGCACTGGGCGAAGCGGCCTACGCCGCCCGCCACCTGATGGCCCGCACGGTGGAAGATGTCCTCTCCCGCCGCACCCGCGCCCTGCTGCTGAATGCCACCGCCGCCATCGCCGCCGCACCCGCCGTGGCAAAGGTCCTCGCCGCAGAGCTGGGCAAGGACGCCGAATGGATCGACAGGCAGGTCGCCGAATTCACAGAATTGGCAGGCGTGTACAGGGTGTAGCGCGGATTAGCGAAGCGTAATCCGCGGAGCCACTGGAGAGCGCGTTTCCGCGGATTACGGCTGACGCCTAATCCGCGCTACACCCCCCTTATCCCACCCGGAACCGCAAACTGACTGGCCCTACCGGGATGCGGTAGCGGGGGAGGGCGCGGGCGTCGATGCTCCATCCCGTGTCGCCGCCAACCCCCACCTGGGCCGCGTCGATCAACAGGCTGCCGACCGGGCCCGGCTGAATGTCGCTGCTATGCCAGGTGCCCAGTGGGCGGACCTGCAAGTCGGCATAGGGGAAGGAAAGCGCATTGACCGACAGGGGGGTCGCCCCCGTGATGCGCAGCGGGGGCAGGCCGCTGCCCGACAGGGTCAGGAAACGCACATCGGTCTTGTTGCCCGTTTCCTGGGGGCGGGCATAATCATGGTGCTGCTGGTTCAGCCGCCCCTGCCACAGACCGAACGCGGCCCCTGTCTTCCGGTCCACATAATTTTCATGCGGCCCGCGCCCGTACCAGGACAGGTCGGTCAGCCGGGTCGGCATGCTGAAGGCAAGGCCAACGCGCAGCGGGTCGGGCAGGTCGTCCTTCACGGGCGTGAAGGTCCCCGTCACCTCCACCATGCCCGCCGCATCCATGACATAGCGTGTTTCAAACCAGCCACCGCCGGCCCCCAGCGCGTGGCGAACGGTCACCGCCCCCGCCGCATCGACGCTTATGTCGCGCACATGCCGCCATTCCGACAGTTCGCGCCAGACATCATGGGTCTTGTCTACGCCGGCCCCGATATCATTATCGGTCAGCGCGCGGAAGAAGTTGGGCGCACCACCCGACAGCAATTCCTGCCCATTGCGGGCATAGCGGCGCAGCAGGCCCGTGCCTCGGTCCAGAACCAGTTCCGCCCCACCCGCCGACAGGGTGATGGTGCCGCCGCGATCCACAAGCGTCGCCGCCGGCTTCAGCAGGGGCAGGGCAGGCGGCACGTTCAGGGCGAACTGTTCCCAGGCCACGACATGGCCCGCTGGCACGGCCTTGATCGCGTCCTGCTTCGCGGTGGCGCGCAGGGTCAGGACATGGTGGCGTGTATCACCCGCCGCCGGGTGGGGCAGGGGCGGCAGGGTCAGGGCAGCCGTTCCGCCGGCCGGTACGGTCGGCATATCCAGCCGGCCCGACGCCAGCACCTGACCATCGGCCATCACCGACCAATCCAGGTCAAAGCCCGACAGGTCGATCATGTCATGCCGGTTCAACAGGCGCACGGTGCCCGCCGCCGCGTCGAACCCGTCAAAGGCGATGGGGGCATAGACCTTGGCCAACTCATAATAATGCGGGTTGGGCGTGCGGTCGGCCTGGATCAGACCGTCGGTCACGATGCTTTTATCGCCGCGCGGATTGGGTCCAAGGTCAAAGCCGGAACCCCAGAAGGGCCGCCCCTTTTCATCCTTCATCAGGATGGCCTGATCAACCCAGTCCCAGACGAACCCGCCCTGCAGCTTGCGATGGGCCCGGATGGTACGCCAGTAATCCTCCAGATTGCCCAGCGAATTGCCCATGGCATGGGCATATTCGGTCTGGATCAGGGGCTGCTTCCATTGCGGATCGGTGGCGTAGTCCACGATTTTATCGATATCGTCATACATGGGCGCATAGATATCGACATAGTCATTGGGCCGATGCTCCTGCATCAGCGTGCCCCAGCCCAGATAGGAGATCAGGCGTGACGGGTCCCGTTGGCGCACCCATTGGGCCATGGCCTCAAAATTGGGGCCGATCCCGGCCTCATTGCCCAGCGACCAGAAGATGATGGAGGGGTGGTTCTTGTCCCGCTCCACCATGCGGTGCACGCGGTCGACATGCGCCTCCTTCCATTCCGGTTTATAGCCCAGCTGATGGGCGGCGCGGTCACCGGTCTTGTTGCCCATCTCCATATATTCATGGCTTTCCAGATTGGCCTCGTCCATCTGGTACAGGCCATATTCATCTGCCAGATCATAGAGATAGGGATCGTTGGGATAATGTGACAGGCGCAGCGCGTTCACATTGGCCTGTTTCATCATCTCCACATCGCGGCGCATGCTCTCCCGGCTGATGGTCTGAAACTCAACCGGGTCATGTTCATGCCGGTTGACACCCCGGATGGTGACGCGGCGGCCATTGACCCGCACTTCCCCATCAACAATAGCAACCGTGCGGAAACCGATGCGCCGGCTGGTCGCCTCCAGCAGCTTGCCATCCTTGTCCAGCAGCTCGATCAGCAGCGTGTAAAGGCTGGGCGCTTCTGCCGACCAGGGGCGGATATCGGCGATGCGGCCCGACAGGGTGACAGGCGTACCCGCCTTCTTCACGCCGGCTTCACGCGTCAGCAGCAGCTGTGTGCCGTCCAGCACCGTGGCCCGCACGCGCACGCCCCGATCCGGCCCCGCGACATCGACATTCAGGGCAAAGGTGCCCGTCCTGGCGTCGGGGGAAAGCCCGGCCTTCACCTCAAAATCCCGAAGATGCGTGGCAGGGGCCGCATAGAGCGTGACGGAACGGTGCAGACCGTTCACGCGCCAGAAATCCTGATCTTCCAGGTACGACGCATCGGCGAACCGGTACAGTTCCACCGCCACCACATTGCGCTGACCGGGGCGCAGATGGGCGGTGATGTCGAATTCCGACGGCAGCTTGCTGTCTTCGGCATAGCCGACGCGCTGTCCGTTGACCCAGACATAATAGGCCGCCCCCGCCGCCCCGAACTTCAGGAACACGCGCCGCCCCGCCCAATCCGCCGGAATGTCGATGTCGCGACGGTAGGAGGCGACCTCGTTCATCTCATGCGGGATAAAGGGCTGATTGGCGGGGAAGGGGTAGAGGATGTTGTTGAACAAGGGCTTGCCGAAGCCATGGGCCTGCAAGGTGCCGGGCACCACCATGCGGTCCCAGCCCGTGACGTCATAGTCGGGACGGTAGAAATCCACAGGCCGCGCGTCCGGGTTGGGCGACAGGCGCAGCGACCATTGCCCATCCAGGGACAGGTGCCAGCGCTGCCCCGCCGGATCACGCGCCAGGGCGGCCGCCACATTGTCAAACCCGTCAAAGGTGGCCCGCGCCGGTTCCCGCCCCACGGACAGCACCTCCGGCCGTTCCCATTCCGCCCGCACAGGCGCGGGGTCGGCAGCCAAGGCCGGGGCAGACAGAAGGGCGATGACCGCACAGGCGGCCAGCAGGGAACGGTGCATGGGGTGTTTCCCGGTTGGGGTGAGGGGGGCGGTGCCGGTCAATCGCGCAGGGCGAAGGCCAGCTCTGTCAGGGCAGTGCCGGCACCGGCATTGTGCAACTGCTGTAAGCGGTAAAGCTGGTTGGCGGATGCCATCATGACATGGGCGGCGTGCAGGTGGCCGGCACGGTGCAGCCGCAGGACCGCCGCATCGGGCAGGCCCGCCAGAGCGTCCGCCCCGATGCCATACAGCCCTTCCACCTGATTTTCCCGCCCATCGGCAAAGCGCAGGCGCAGGGAAAGCGGGCGGATCACCTCTTCCGCCGCCAGGGCCGCCGTGAAGGCGGCAGCGGCGTCCAGGTCGTCGCGGTGGCGCGACAGCTTATCCGCCACGCGGGTTGCGGTGACGGTGGGTTGGCCGTCCGCACCGAACAGGGCGTCGCCTTCCCGGTCATGCAGGCGGGGGGAGCTTTCCTCCACCGCCAGACCCAGCACGGCGTCTGTATCCTCCGGCGGAGCCAGGAAGAAGGGATGGCGCAGCAACGCCTCGGGCAGATAGGTCGCCTGCCAGCCGCCGCCCAGCATGTACCAGCTGCGCTCCCCCTCCAGCGCGAACAGGGCGCAGAGCGTGAAGCGGCCCGTCTGGGCATGCTTCATCAGGAACAGGGGATAGTCAGTTGCGGCCAGGCCCACTTCTGACAGGCCGATCCTGGCATGATTCTGCCGTTCGGCATGGGCCATATCGGCCTGCGGACGCAGCCGGGCCTTGGCATGGCGGATGGCGTTCAGCGTGAACACGGGCATGGGGATGGTCCTTCCGGGAAGGGTGCTTATCAAACCGCCTGCAAACCATGCTCACGGATGGCGTTCAGCAATTGGCGATGGCGGGGCAGGTCACGCAGGGCCTGTTCGCGGGCGCGCTCTGCCATGGCGAAGGCCCGTTGCGCCCCCGCCGCCTCTCCGGCCAGCGGCGGCAACCCGTCATAGGCCGTCTCAAACCCCATCCCGTGCAGGATGTATTGATAGGAGGGCCAGGAAAACACCTCTGGCTGATGCGGGAAATCGCCGGGGCCGGGCGGGTGATGGCGCCACAGTTCCAGGCGCTCCAGCAGGCCGTCCGGAATGCTGGCCGGGTCGCAATTGTCGCGCCAGAAGGCGGTGTCGGTGCGTTTGGTCAGGATGTAATGCAGCTTCAGGAACTCAATAATCCGGTCCCAATGGTGCAGGAAGGCGCGGTTGAACTGCCGCGACAGCACATCCATCACTGAACGCCGTGCCGGCAACCGGTCGGCAATGAAATCCACCGCCGTTTCAATCAGCATCAGGGCCGATGCTTCCAGCGGTTCCAGGAACCCCGCCGACAGGCCGACCGCCACGCAATTATGCGTCCAGAAGGTTTCGCGGTGCCCGGCGCGGATCTTGATCATGCGGGCAGTCAACCCATTGGCCATCGGTCCGGCATAGCGCCGCAGTGCCGCCTCTGCCTGTTCGTCGGTCGTGTGCCGGCTGGAATAGACATGGCCGACGCCGCGCCGCGTGGGTAGACCGATATCCCAGATCCAGCCCGCATCCTGGGCCGTGGAGATGGTGTGGGTGGCAACCGGCGCGTCATCCCGCTCATACGGCACCTGCAGGGCCAGGGCGCGGTCGCAGAACAGCACGTCGGTGCAATCCTTGAACCCCACGCCATAGGTCCGGCCCAGCAGCAGCGAGGCAAAGCCCGTGCAATCAATGAAGAAATCGCCCTGGACCAGGCCGGCACTGCGCAGGCTCAGGCCCGTGATATCGCCCTCTTCATCCTGATGTACCTGCGTGATGTCATCCACCATATGGATGACGCCCAGCCGGCTCACGGCATGGTCGCGCAGCAGGTCGGCGAACTTACCGGCATCCAGGTGATAGGCGTAATTGGCGATGCCGGCATATTCGGGGCTGGTGATGGATTTGGGGGCCAGCCCCGCCTCGCACAGGCTGGCCTGGAAATCCACCGCCGTCGCGAAATCGGGGCCGCCCTTGCCGGCCAGACGTTGCCAATGGCCGGACAGGTTGATCTGCGTGGCGGCCTGGGGCGGGTTCAGCGGGTGGTAATAGCCGTCGGCATCGGTGCCGTCGGTCCAGCGCACGAACTTTGCCCCTTGTTTAAAGGCGGCGTCGCAATGGCGGATAAAGTCGGTTTCCTTGATACCGATTTTGCGCAGCGTGTTGCGCATGGTGGGCCAGGTGCCCTCACCGACGCCGATGGTGCCGATGGCCGATGATTCAATCAGGATGACGCGCACCGCGTCCGGTCCCTGCGCGTTGCGGGCCGCGATGCGCCCGGCGGTGATCCACCCGGCACTGCCACCACCGGCGATGACGACGGTCTTGACCGGCTTGTCCAAAACATCCTCCCTTATGCATTTCAGTAGCCTTGCCACCGGGTCCTTTAACGGCCCGAACGGGTCCCGGATGCTGCTTTTGCAGCTTGTTCCCAGGGACGGCCAGCTATCCAAATTAAGGGCGAAGGGGTAGGCTTGTCGAGTGCTTTCCATATTTATATGATAAAATAATTGTTAGAAGACTTGTATGACAACTTTTGGGGAAACATGCATAAGCAATTGAAATGCATGTGATTATCTCAGGTCCGCGCTCACCCCACATGACCGCTTCGCCGGAAAATCTGATGCGGGAATATCACACCGGCGGGCTTCCAGGCAGGAAAAGGCCGGTCGTTCAGATTCAAATGTTATATTTGTCTGATAATTCATATATGAATGGGGTCGACCCTGCGGCGACAAGTGTCGTTCATAAGATTCTGTGCCGCAGGTGGTGGGTTTCAAAAATCAGGAACCCCTGGTCGCATCCCTTTCCCGACCGGGGTTCCAGGGAAGCATGACAAGAAAGCGGGAGGATTAGTCAAAATGTCTCAAGACAACAAGGCCCGGCGTCTGTTCGCGGGCAAGACCGGCGTCAGCCTGGCGGTTCTGTGCGCCGCCCTGTCGGCCCTGCCTGCGGGGGCGCAGCAGGCACCGGCCGCCGGCGGCGACACGCTGGAGGAAATTGTGGTGACGGGCATTCGCCGGTCGCTGCTGGCCTCTGCCGAGATCAAGCGGACCTCCGGCGTCATTCTGGACAGCATCGCCAGCGAAGACCTGGGCAAGTTCCCGGACAGCAATGTCGCGGAAAGCCTGCAGCGCATTCCCGGCGTGTCGATCGACCGTAATGGCGGCGAAGGTCAGTTCGTGACGGTTCGCGGCTTCGGCCCCGAATTCAACACCGTTCTGGTCAATGGCCGTTCGTTCGCGTCCGACAATCAGGGCCGTGAATTCTCCTTCGACCTGCTGGCCGCCGAACTGATCAACGGCGCCGACATTTACAAGTCCAGCCAGGCCAAGGTACAGGATGGCGGCATCGGTGCCACCATCAATGTCAAGACGGCCCGCCCGTTCGACATTAAGGGCTTCAAGGCCATCGCGTCCGTGAAGGGCATGTATGAGGATAATAACGAGAAGGTCTCTCCGCAGGGCTTCGCGTTGCTGTCCGGCACCTTCAACGAGGACAAGATCGGCGCCCTGCTGGCCGTGTCCTACCAGAAGCGCGACACGCTGACCCCGTTCACGGCCAACCGTGGCTATATTCCCGGTTCCACCGTCGGCCCGGCCAACCGCCCGATCTTCACCAATGTCTACGCCCCGCGTAACCAGGATGTTGGTCAGGAAGCGCAGGACCGTGAACGTATCGGCGTCAACCTGACGACGCAGCTGCAGGCCAATGACGACCTGCTGTTCACCTTCGACGGCCTGTATAACAAGTTCGACGTCAACAGCCACACCACCTCGCTGGGCAGCTGGTTCGAACCGTCCAGCTACACCGCCGCGCAGATCGATGCCAACCGCACCGTCACCTCGCTGACGACCAACGGCAATGGCGACCTGATCGTCAGCTCCACCAACCGTTTCGTGACGACGAAGGCCGCCGGCCTGAACGCCGAATGGAACGCCAATGACGCGCTGACCATCAAGGCCGACGCGTCCTGGTCGAATGCCAAGAACGATGCCGGCGGCAAGAACGTCTTCACCGTGATCGGCATCCCGTCCTCCTACGGGTTCCGTCAGGCCGAAGGCGGCGGCTTCCCGTCGATCGTCAATTACACGTCCTCGCTGGTCAATCCGGCGCTCGGTCGTACCCATATCGCCATCCGCGAGGGTAATGACGAAGAAGAAGAAGTCTTCGAATACAAGCTGGATACCGAGTGGAAGTCCGACGGCGGCGCCCTGGATGCTGTCCGCTTCGGTCTGGTCAACACCAACCGCCAGAAGGACAGCACGCAGGTCCGGACCGATCCGAACACGCTCTGCCTCTATTGCGGTTACCCGACTTCGGTCGATCCGTCCCTGCTGAAGCCGTTCAGCCTGGGCAGCTTCCTGGGCAGCAAGGGCACGGTGCCGGTCAATTTCATGACCTATGACGCTGAGGCCTATTTCCGCTTCCTGGAGAGCGCTAACTCGGCATCGGCCCTGGACCGTGCCCAGAACCTGCCGGCCGGTACAACGGCGGCCCGCCTGCGCGCCACCAACGGCTTTGCCGCCACCGAACAGCCCAACTCCTTCTCCATTGAGGAGAGCGTGTATGCGGGCTATGTCGATGCGGACTTCAAGGGTGACCTGGGTAACATGCCCTGGTTCGTCAATGTCGGCGTCCGTTATGTTCATACCGAGGTGAAGGCCGCCGGTCGTCAGCTGGCCCTGACGGATCTGCTGCCTGTCGCTGGCGACCCCACCATCTACACCGCCGTCTTCGCCAATAATGGCGTGCCGGTGGAGACCAAGCAGGATGCCAGCTACGATTATCTGCTGCCCAGCCTGAACGTGCGTGTCGATGTTTCGGACGATGTCATCGCCCGCTTCGGCGCCTCGCGCACGCTGACCCGTCCGCAGATCAGCGATCTGGCCCCGCGCACCAACTTCGACACGATCCGTCCGGCGGGTCTGGACGCCAGCGGCGGCAACCCCGCCCTGAAGCCCTATACCTCGGACAATTTCGATCTGTCGTTCGAATGGTATCCGACCAGCACGACCACCCTGTCGGCGGCTGCTTTCTATAAGCGCGTCAACAATTTCGTGGTTCAGACCCGGTCGGCTGAGGCGTTCCGCATCGCCAATGCCGGCGGCCTGCGCGCTGGTTCCGGCGGCATCACCGGCCCGAACGAGGCGACGTTCAATGTGCGTCGTCCGCGTAATGCCGAAAGCGCCAATGTCCATGGGTTCGAGTTGAATGTGAACCACACCATGGACTATCTGCCGGGTCTGCTGGCTGGCTTTGGCTTCCAGGCCAATGCCACCTTCGTGGACAGCAACGCCACCTTCGATCTGGCCTCCACCAACACCTCGTTCGCGCTGGAAGGGTTGGGCGACAGCCAGAACCTGACGGTGTTCTACGAAATGGACGGCCTGTCGGTGCGCGTGGCCTATAACCGCCGCGAAAAGTTCCTGGAATCGCTGGTCAATCCGGATGCCGGCTCCGATCCGGTCTACCGTCGGACCTTTGATCAGGTCGATGCCCGCGTGTCCTATGATGTTCTGGAGAATGTCCAGGTGTTTGCCGAAGGCACCAACATCCTGGGCAATGAGAACGTCACCACGGGGCGCTTCGACAATCAGGTCCTGCGCTACATCGATACGGGCGCCCGTTACGCCATCGGTGTGCGTAGCGAGTTCTGAGGAACCCTCTCCCTTTTTCCTCAAGCCCACTATGGGAGGCGGTCATCCGCCTCCCTTTTTTTTGCCCTGATTTTGGGAGGTTTGCGTGATTGATTGCATCTGGCCCGT